>JAUSFM010000015.1 GCA_030651375.1 Candidatus Woesearchaeota archaeon
GGGAGATTTTAACCGAGGCGGACGAAGTAACTTCGACGGACCGCGAGAAATGCACACCGCAACCTGCGCAGACTGTGGCAAGGAATGTCAAGTTCCTTTCAAGCCCCAAGAAGGCAGACCAGTGTACTGCAGAGACTGTTACGCAAAGAAGAAAACATACTAGACGTGTGGATTACTTCTGAACTTTTTTACTCTTTTTTTTATTCTTATTTTTTTTGTTAGTGTGTTATTGTTGCAGATAGAACTCAACAATGGTATCGCCGGGAAGGTGTGGATTATCGGCAGCAGCCAAGGGCAATTCACTAAGAGGGTTTAGTTTCGGTGCACCATAGCATGCAAGCCGTGTTTCTAATTGGTCACGGGAAGAATATGCCTGGGGAAGTGCTGTTTCAAAATGGGTTTTTACTGCGCCCGGAGTATGTTCAGCAACTGCATCACACCATGATGCAAGCACGCTTAAAAAAGCATCAATGCATCCTGAGGGAGTCTCGCCGCGAGCAGTTGCTGTAATGCCTTCGCTCCCGACAAAAAAAGGTGAAACACCGGATTCATGTGTAGGGAGAATGTATGCCTGAATTCGGTAGGGTTGGCCCATAGTTACCTCGTGATGTACTTGTTCTTAATAAAAACCTGCACAACGGGCCCGATTAAATAACCAATGGCTGATTCAACAGCCTGCTTAACTTTGTTGTCTACTTCTTCAAAATTCATAGATGTTCAGAACCTAAATGACTATTTAAAGATTGTGCCAACGGAAATGCCTCCGTTTGTTGCCCCAGAGTATTACCTTTTTTATATATTTTTTTAAAAAATAGACACATTTATAAACATCCGTATATTTTAAGTAACAAAATGATCATTTACAACCCCCATAACGAAGATATAATCAAGGAGCGGATAGAACAGGCAGAAGCCATCCTGCACGGGATTCCAGCGAAGTATTGCTTTATCACTGGTTCTTTTCTCTATAAAGAGAGCTACAAGGATATTGACGTGTTTGTACTATCCCGAACACAAAAAAAGTTAAAAAGCACGAACAAAAAGGTGAAAATAACGGTTCTTGATTTTAATGACCTATACTCTTTGTTGTATCATTCTGTATCGAAGAGCTGTATCGCAAAGAATATCCTTCCAAAAAAACCGCTCAAAGTAACAATGTCTGATTACTGGAATGTTATTAATGAAGCAGTCCCAACACTATTGAACAAAAAAGAAAAATTTCATAAAAATGTGCGTTTTCTTGTTCTGTATACCGAATATTTTAAGACCGGAGCGATTTTTGACACATTCGAACTTGCTCAAAAGATTAATTCGTTTAGAAATTACAAAGAAATTCTTGAGTATATCAAAACAGAAGTACCAAAGGTGATAGGTAAAGGAGCAAAACCATCATACCTCAAACGCTTTTTTTATACCCAAGCGGGGTATTATAGAGATCTTTGTGAGTATGATGCACAAAATTTTTTATATACCTTGACTCACGAAGCAGCGCACGGTGTAGTCCATGGTTAATCCTGAAGAATTTAAGCAAAAGATTAAAGAATTGATTGCACAAGAATATAAGATAGAATTTCTTGGTGATACGGTTGATGAGATTCTAAGCCAGCTTACGGAAACAAAAGCAGAAAAAATATACCAGTGGATACAGGACGTAGTTCAAAAGAATATCCAACCAATATTCGTCGGATCAAAAAAACCATATAAGGAATGGGCTATCAGTCAACTTCTTACGTTTCGTTATCCGTTTACGGTTGGAAACAGTGAGTATAGAATTCTGTTCGTGAAAGTAAAAAATTCGATATATATCGAATTCCATCTGGGGGATCATAAGTATTATGATAAAGTGAGAAAAGAACTTGAACTCACAAAGAAAAGCTAAATCAACACGCCCTACCGCTCAATATACTTATTCTTAATGCTCACGCTGACAAAGGGCCCCGTGTGAAACGCATGCAACTCGACCAGCGGCATAAAGTTTTTTGGAAACTCGCGCATGGCTTGTGCGTATTCCCTGCTGTATTTTTTCATGCCTTGCATGATTGTTTTCTGGCATTCCCGCTTCAGTACAGCAGTCGGATGAATACCTTTGGCAAGCTCAATATTCACGCTGAAGAATGCGTCTTTGCTGAATTCGTATTTTTGTGAAATCTGGAACGTGTTGATGTGTTTGTATAGTTCCTTGTTTGTCAGCAACGCCGATTCGACTTGTTGAGGATACACGTTAGTGCCGTTGATGGAAATGGTTGAGTCCGTTCTCCCTCCGATCCACAAAAAGGGAAGTTGGAGTGCATCCTTGCGGTACTCGGCAAATTTTTTGGCAAAGCGCGGCACGGTCTTGGCAAGCGAGCGGATGAATTCATCGTACCGCAGCACGCCACCGTGGTCGTGAATGTTATATTTGACCATGATGTTGGGAATTTTCGAATTGAGCTTGGTGACGTTGAATTCTTTTTTGTCTTTTGAATTTTCAATGTAGTGCAGCGTGGGGTCATACTGGAACACCATCGGTGTTTCAGAGCTACCGAATAATTGTTTTGAAACCTCGGGCTGGTTGTCAAGGAGTTCTTTAATCATGACACAGAGCGGCGTTTCAATGCCCATGGCAGTATCGAGGTCAGAGGAGCCGTAGGACGAGAATATCTGCGCGCCCTTTCGCAAGCGTGACAACATATATTTGCGCCAGCCCTTGACAAATCCCTCGCCACCGGTGAGAAGGTCAATCGCGTATCGCTTCCAGTTGAGCTTTCCCGAATCAACAAGGTTCTTGAGGAATGGTGGATAGCCGCCGATGATATATTTGTATTCAGGGCCAAATATTTTCATGGTCTCAATGACATTCTCAATGCTGGGGCCGATATTTTTCACAATGCCCACATGCTCGAAAAAGTAACAGAACTTCAAGTCAGCGGTCCATGGGCCGAGACTCCAGCAGCTCAACACAATGTACCGGTTTGATGACGGGTGAAAAATATACTCGGTTTCAAAATTCACTTCTTTGAGCAGTATCTGGTTTTCTTCTGCTGCCTCAATCCAGTTGGTTGGTTTGCCGGTGCTTCCGGAACTTTCAACCAGCAGGCCGAATCGTGGCAGCATGCTGCTCCGGCATTGCTTGACAAATGAATATTTGTGCACATAGTTGGCTTTGTCCAATTCTGGCACCGCGTCATGGAACTGCTGCACCGTGCGGATGGTACTCGGGTCGACATGGTGTTTCAGAAGGTAATTCTTGTACGCAGGAATGGTTTTGGCACACTGTTTGAACACGGATAAAGCCCGCCGCTGGCCAATGATTTCAAGCACTTCAGGATTTATTTTTTTAAGGAATAACTTGGTGCCCTTGTAACTGGACAGGTTTACATATTCGAGAAAGGAAATCCATGATACGGGCGCGTATGTTGCAACAAGTTTGGTAAGCACTGAATCACCGCTTTTTTGATGAATTTTTGATGAGCTGTTGATACTCTGTTGAGGTATCACCTCGTTTTAGGGAGTGGAGTTTATATAGTTTACTTGAGCACAATAAAGCTTAAATACCTGTTATTATTGATGGGTGGTTATTATGGATGATGCGACATTAGTCGAGCGGCTCGAAGGCATGAAACGCGAAGATATGCAGCAAGACCTCTCCTGCTTTGCAACCGGGTACTTGGTACTCGAAGCAAGAGAGCGCGGCATTGAAGGGTTCACCCAAGGCCTTCCGCCCTGGATGACGCTTGATTACCTTATGGATTCAAGAAATACTGTGCCGCACGGAGTCTTTCGCATGCTTGCGCAGCGGATTAAAGACAATGCGGGAAACCAGAGCCCTGACCTCATCCGTGATGTGGCTCACCGCGCTGTTGAATTTGATGATGTGGTAACGAGCATGGTACGCCGTGTTGGCAGCATTTGGGCGGGACTCTGGACCACCACATTTCTGGGCAATTTTATCACCAAAGACCAGTATGTTAATGTGAAAAGAATTGGAAGAGAGGGCAAGACAGTCAGAGGAAGGGCCATTCATTATTTTATGGAACCGATGAAGGAGTTGTATTATGAGCAAAGCACCGCAACCCGAGGGTATTATGAGTTTCTTCCACTGTTGTGGCAGAGAAGTGTGCCGGGAGTACAACCCATGCGGGTTGAACAAGTAGTATCACGATTCTCACCTGAAAAATTATTGAACGAAGACTATGCGTTTGCCGCTCGTGCACTCGGCATCAAAGATGTTACTCGTGATAAAGAAGGAAAATTGTGTATCGATGGAGAAGTATATGGATTGCCCGTTGCTGAGGAGGAGATAGTCAGGGCATGGGGCATGGATCGAACGAAAATTAGGTATGCAAGCAAACCAATACGCATGATTAAACCAGTAGAATTTAATGGTGAAACGATTCTTCCAAAAAATGCTATTTTTGATGGGCCAGCAAGTGTATACCAGTGGGAGTACGACAAACTGCCGTGGTACGCAGGACTGCGAATGGTCATTGCTGGAGTCCAGGAACGCATTGGCGGCACACGCCACCTTAAGAATGCGCTTGAAGAAGAGAAACAACAACGGATGCTTGCAGAAAAAAACCGTGAACGTGCTCAAAAGAATTATGAGCTGGCGGAAGAGCAACGAGGACTTGCCGAAGCTCGTGCCGCAGAGATGCAACAACTCCTGTATGCCCAAGACCATGAAGTACGCGGTGAGGGGAATGTCGCCGTTAATGAACTCAACCGCGCTGAAAAAAGATTTGGTGAGTTTAGAACAACACTTGACAATATTCTCGGGGACCTTGAACAAGGGATTCAAAGTATGATTGCTACTTCAACGACGAGTGGTGTTGACGAGGGAAAACTTGGCGAGATGTTCGGACCGGTTATTCTTTGTTACGAAAGTCTTGAGCGAGTGTTGAGTGAAACAACCGTTGGAAATGTTGCAATGAGAATAAGCCTTGCCCGACGCCGCATTGAATATGTGCAGTCATTCTTGAGAAACATCAGCTTTTATTCGCGAGTGGATATTAATGCACTCGGAGCTGAAGCGCCTGCTGGTAGTTTCTTTGAGGCATTGGAAGAAAGCATCAAAATGTATAATGAGGACAATGTGGCAACTGCTCACCGGCTGGGTAATGAACCAGAACTGATAATGCTTAACGCAACAAGAGAGTATGACGGGCCGATCTCGGTACCTCATGAAGCTGCGCAGATGATTATGTATAATCTCATGCGCAACTCACAGGAATTAGGCACAAAAAAAGTTGATTTGACCGTCACCGACAATGGTGAGAGAGTAACGGTTCATTATCGTGATTACACGGGAATGCCCATGAGTCCAGCAATTGCACACGCCTATGAACGAGGAGAAGCACCGCCCAGCCAAGGAAGCCACCTCGGATTGGGTAATCGAATTATCCATCGTGTTGTTTCAACCATGGGAGGTACACTCCGTGTGGCGCCTGAAACAGACGGCACCAGTTTTTTCATTCAATTTAAAAAAGTTAACGATGTGAGGTATACCTATGCCTGAAGATAACCCATTAGACCGATTTAGACATCGCGCGCCAGCGCAAACGGCACCAGTTGCCGCCTCAGCACCACAAAGTGAGACATTTGATTATGGACTCCGGCGACTGTTAGCCATGTACCAGTTACAGCCGGCAGATGCACGCATCGGCTTTGCTGACGACAAGCCAACAGAACTCGCCGACAAAAGCGATATTCTTAAGCCATTAGCAATTCCTTTTGTCCCGCTGCATCTTACCGGTGATAAAGTGCCGTTAGAGATGGTGGTTGCTGAAGCACGAAAGCATAATGTCGTGCTGCTGTTAATGGACCATAATTTTACCGGCGGCAACGGCATTCAGTATGCGCGTGATATTTTTTATGAATGCCTGGATATTGATGCGCAGCGTTACATGTTGCCGGTAGTATTTTCTGCGGTGGATCGGGCAACTGCAGACGTTGAGCTCCAGCGCCAATTTCCGTTTATTCCGTTCATTTCAAAAAATCAGTCAGAGGAAGGAATCCGTGTTGCGGTTCAGCGTGCATTCATACAGGCAGTTTTGTGGCGAACATCCCGCCAGAAATATGACAGTCTTGAAACGGCGTTTGCCCAGATAAAAGAGGATTATGAAAGATTAAAACGACAACTCGAACCAGTGCAGCAGTTCGCTGAACCGTCCAAGGCACCAAAGGGAGAAATGAGTATATATCGCACGCCGCAATTTGCTGGAGAGCTGACCGACCATCTTGTCGGAAATTGCTCGTATTTAGATGACACCTCAGTTCGGCGAATAGCCAAAAGCAGAATAAAAATGGACTGGCCATCAGAGCTTGAATTAGTTGATGTTGATTCAGCATACCACCTTTTTATGGGAAATGCCCCACCAAAAGATGTGAGCAGGCCATACACAATGTTGCTGAATGATGTTGAAAGGATTATCGAACAGGCAGCACGTGATGATGCGCGCGCCAAGAGTCGACCGCTTCCAACAATAAACAACCCAACGGTTCAACAGTACCTATTTCAGTTTTCCAGTGGAGATAGTGGAAAAACAGTACTTGGTAGGGGAAATGAAACAGACCTTGATATCGTGTTGTCGGTTGTTGTTGCAGAGAACGCAGCAAGTCTTCTGGCAGTGCCGAATGTTGAACGCGCAGTAATGCGGTTTGTGAGCTATATGACTGAGACGTTTGCTGCACGATCAAAAATAAGGCAGCCAACTGAACCGATGTCGGGTTTCAGAGCATATGAAGTTGCAGTGCGCATCCCCGGGTTTTATGAACCAACGGGAGCAGCAAGCGTCGAGGTTGTACAGACTGAGCTACCGTCACAAGGAGCAGCACGACCACAGGCTATTGGCCGAATTGAACTGCGTCGAAGCTATCTTGGCCACTAAACATTCTCCAAATACCCGCGGGTGTGGAGATAGTAACTGACCGCAGTGCCGAGCAGAAAAAACAATATCACGAGCTTCCATTGGCCGTACCGTGTGCCCAATACATATCCGAACAGAAGCGCGAGGCCGATCAGGTAGAACGGGAAGCTGTAGCTTTTCTCATAAATTAATCGGCCTGCAAGAAGCCCAAAAAGAAAAATAACAACGTAACTCAAGAACGCGCTTTCCAGTGTGATGGAAAAAACAAAGCCGATGCCCAGCACAATAAAACAAACGAGTTCTACCCACCATGCAGAAAGGTCAATAACACCACGCGCGTTCATAGGTTTCATATTCTCATCTCACCATCCCGCTTTGTTCCAGTAGGGAATCTCACGGAACCAGTTGTAGCAGAACCACGTAATGACGCCAATCAAAAATCCGATAATCAGCGAGACAAACGGCGGCAGGAAGTAGAGCAGCACTGCCATGCTCCAGATGAATCCGATGGAAAAAAAGTAGGCAAGCCGCGAACCATAAAATCCGTGCGAACCATCCAGTGGTGGAATCGGCAGAATCGTAAACGCACCCAACCAGATGTTTACAATCATTGCCTTGAGGAGCAAGGGGTTGCCAGGGAAAAAGACCAGCATCCATTTGAAAAACGTCGCGAGCAGCATATTTGCAAACGGCCCCCAGAAGCCGACCACGGCAATGTCAAAGTGGTTCATGCCGAAACGAAACGCACCCAAACGGTGGCCTGCCATATGAAAGAACAGCACACCACCAGGTAGGAGCAGCCAGAGTTTGCCGTTGCTCACAATGGCAACAGCGACGCCAGCGAGCAGGCCATACAGCCACATGCGGAATTCAACTTTGAAGCCGAGCATGAGCCCTGCGATGCGCTGGAGCGAGATATGAAACAGTAGGCCGAGCAGGACAATAAGCACTGCATTGAACAGGTTGCGCAAGCCGACGAATGCATTGAATGAGGTAGCACCCCACTCGTTGAATGAGACAATGAACGCAACGAGGAGCGTAGAAATAATCAGCGCGCGCATCTCTTCGCCGCTGAACTTGAAATAGCGCCGGATAACATCAAGAATGTTGCTGGGTGTTTGATACATAACCATGGAGGTATTTGGAGAGAATACTATTTATATAGTTTGTCGTGAGAAAAGAAAAATCAAGAACAGTCACTCGCGTAGCCGTGCTAAAACTGCATCTGCACGTTGAATCGCTGCATACCCGGTCCGGGACGGAGAAGCAATTGAAGTTCGCGTACGTCAAACGGCACGACGTTGGGGTCAAATCCTCCTTTGATTAAAGAAATCTCGGCTTCTAACCGTTGCCATCCAGTATATCGCGTGCAAACTGCTTTGGCATAATGGCTTTTTTGATCAAGACTTGGATCGGATACATTTTTTCCAAACCATTGAATCGCGTTTTGAATTTCGGAATCGATAGACATAGTGCCCCTCGTTTCTTGGTTATTTATTAATTTTCTGCAACAGCGCACGCATTCCCTCTTCATGCCCTGCTCCCACCACTGCAAGAATTTTTTTGTCAGGATGAAGATGCAGAAGCCGAACAAGTTGATACGCCATATACTCATTTCGTTCTTGAATGAGCACACGATAGAGCGAGGGATATCGCTTCTTAATTTCGCGAATCAGCCGTGCGATTAATTTGGTAGAGGGTACGCGGGAAAGGTCGAGCGTGAACACGCCGTATTTTTTCATCTGCCGCTGCGGAAAAAACAGTGCCATCAGGATATCACCAAGCAATCTCATTTTTTCTCTGAGGGTGAATTGCTGGGAAAACCGCGCCAGCGTCACTTCAATGTTCTGGTCGATGAGAAACACCTGCAGTTTGCGCTTCTGCGCTGCGCGCACCGCGGCAAGCATGTCAGCGCCAGGAAGCACACCCACCTGCGCCCCCAGTCTTTTCTGCATGTAGGCTCCAATCAGGGCGAACACTGCACCAGTAACGCCCACCCTGGGCACGAGCTGGAAAAATGAAGCGCGCCGCTGTTTGTGGGTAAGCGCCTCAAGCCGACCGGCGTCCAGCTCGACAGCGACAATATCAGGCAGGTGTTTTTCGATTGCTGACTCGATGGCGCGGACGCTTTCTTCAGCAATGTGGGAGGTGCCGAGCAAAATAACGTGTTTCATACAGCCCGTAAAAAGGTAAAACTTTATAAATATTCGTTCCTGATTGTATGCTATCAAGTGCAACAAAATATTTAAATACACAGCCGATTCCAGAGCAATCAGAAGGATAGGTGTACTATGCTTAAGATGCGACGACTCTCAGAAACCTACAATATGAAAGTGTTCACTGATTCTGGTGACTATTTTGGGGACATTGAAGAAACCCTGATGACCAAAACCAAGGTCTTTGGCTGGCGCATTCGCGCAACCAAGAATTCGTACCTCAACAAAGTGCTCGGTTCTGCAAAAGGAGTTATTGTACCGCACCAGCTTGTTAAGAATATCGGCGATATTATGATTATCTCGCGCGCTGCAGTGCCGAATTACACCCCTGAAGAAGCAGTAGCTGAATAAGAAGAGTATTTATAACTTTTTTTCTTTTCTGAAGTGGTTTATATACGCTGCCAGAAAGTTTTAAAAAGCCGATTGGCACATACAAGAGATAATGGGAAAACAAAACAGGCTTCTTTTGATTTACAACCCTCATGCGCACAGCGGCAAGAGCATTACCGATCTGCCGGACATTCTTGAATATTTCAAAGACCATGATGTTTCAGTTGATGTGGTGGAAACCAATGGGCCAGATGACGCAACAAAAAAAGCAGCAGCGGCGTGCGCAACCTATGCAACAATTGTTGCTGCGGGCGGCGATGGCACGATCAACGAAGTGATTAATGGTATTGTCAGCGGGAAAAATAAGAAAAAAAACAAAAACAAGAAGCAGCCACGATTAGGCATTATTCCTATGGGCACTGAAAATGTGCTTGCCCAAGAGCTGGGAATTTCTCTTGACCCGTACAAAGCATGCGAACGCATTATCAAAGGAACCGCCCATGCTGTTGACCTTGGTGTTGCAAGAACAAGTACGAAGAAACGATATTTTATTATCGCATCGGGCATTGGATTTGACGCCCATATCGCAAACAGCATTGACCCGGCGCTGAAAAAGCTCATCGGCAGCACTGCATATGTACTCACTGGGTTGAGAGAGCTGTTCAACTATACGCCCTCGAACATGCGCATAAAAATAAATGGAGTTGAGTGCCGCGGCTATTTTGTTATTGTCGGCAATGCGAAATTGTATGGCGGTGGCACCATGCTGACACACAAGGCAGATATGACGGATGGTCTTCTGGACGCATGCATTTTGCAGAGCAGAGATGTGTTTAATTTCATCAAGTTCTTGTTTGGTGTGGCAATTCAGAAGCATGACTATTTTGAGAACGTCGTGTATGCGCACACCAAAAAACTGTCTATTGAATCAGACAAGCCCGTGCTGGTGCATGTTGATTGTGAAATTCTGGGGACGACACCAGTGGAAATTCAAGTATGCCCGAAGAAGTTGGAAATTATACATTAAAGGCGTCCACGATGGCTGTCGGAGAGTGGAGGAGGAGCATAGTTTCCTTTCTTGTTCCATGGAAACGAGGGAGCATGGAAAAAATCAGACGAGCCAACAATCGCATGATACAAATTAGGACTACGCAAATCAAATCGATTGATTGCGCCCGATATGTGTAAAGGAATGTTGTCGCGAACCCATGCTTCAAGTTTTTCTTGGGGGAGTTTTCCCGTACCATTTGTGGTGATATTCAATCCGACCTCTTCTCTGCCGATAGTGTAGCCCAGCGCAACGCGTGCAAAATCAGCAAGGCCATGCGCAACAACCTGCACGGCGATGTAGCGTGCGAGAAACGTACCGGTAGCTGAAGGTTTAGTGGGATCTTCTCCACTGAATGAGTCTTCCATACAGCCGTACGTGCCAAATCCATCACGGTAGGGTTTTGCTTCACGGGTGCCTTCATCAACTTCCCACCCGCCGGTATGCCACGCGCCAAGCCCGTTGATGACCAATAATGGAGTGCCCAATGAAACTGAGTATCGATTTTCGGTGCGGCCGAGAAGTTCACTAACACGACCACCAAGATGCAAACGAAGAGCCTCAATAGAAAGTGAATGGTCGTGCTGAACAGCGAGAGTGATAGTGGAGAGATTTACTAAACGTGAGCCACTGTATACTGCTTCAACACCCACTTTGCCGTCAGGTTGTAGGCCTGCCAACCCTGATGGAGAATCCTGATAGAGGTGATCAATAAGATCGCGAATCTCAACCGCAAGATACCGCTCCCAAGGAAGATGATGAGGGGATGTACGGTAGGCAACCGCGATTGGATTGCCTGAATCACCAGCGCAAGAATTTGCTGCAAGCGAATCTGCTTGCGACTTAAAGAAAAAATCCCACACAAAATCGGTCGTGCCAAGATGAGATTGATGAACCTTGTTGTAGTGCGCAACCAGCCGCCGATGGAGTTCTGGATATGTATCTTCAGTAAGAACTGACGCTGAAACTTCACCTGAAATACAGAGACGAGGTTTCTGAAGTGCACGAGAGAAACCACCGGCAACCCGCACATCAAATCGTGCTAGAGGATTACGTTCAAGAAAATACGCGCCAATCAGATGAGCTAATCCTGATTCCAGCTCATCCGGCTTTCCCCGCCGGCCTGCTTCAAATGAATGGATAATTCGCTCAGCCATACCTCGCATGAGCGAAGAAGGAATTTAAAAAATTAACTACTCGTGCAAGTCGGATTGGAATAAGGCAAAATCAACGATCAGTTAGTTTCAACTATTCTTCGCTGCCTGTTCCTCTCCTCGTTTCAGCAGCGTTTTCAGAAGGTCCCACAATAATTCGCGCACTTTGGCGTGCTCTTCTTCGATGGAGGCGTGCAGAGTTCCGAGCTGATTCGTCAGCTCTTCTATTTTTTTATTTTTTTCTTCCATTGTGAGGTTGGTTGTTTTGAGCGCTTCGAGTTGCGCCGTGAGGTCTTGTTTGGTTATTTCGATTTTATCATTGAGCTGGCTGATTTCATCAAACCTGCCTTGTGCGTCCTGCACAGCCATGCCAGTAACGCCTGAAACAGGAGCTTGTTTTAAAAAAAAGAAGGTGAGAAAAATAAGCAATACCAGCGCACCGCCAAGGATAAAGGGTTTGATTGGAAGCTGAGAAATTTTTTGTGATGATGCTGACGATGAGAAATCACGCTCCTTTGCGTGCATGATCATCGTGTTGTAAATGAAATTAACTTTGTGATAATCATAGCCCTTGTTTAGCAAAATATCACGAACATATTCCTTGCTGAATCCTTTTTCAAGGCCTTCTCTGAAAAAGTGGCGGATAAGCTCGTCGTTCATGAATCATCCTCTTTTTTTGCTGATGCAGTTGAAATATGAAGTGGATACGCTTCAGAAAGGGCATGTTCTTTTATGTTTTTCGTTAATTCATCTTCAGTTGTCTCTTCCACGGTGTCAAACAAAGCAGTGAGACCCAGTTTCAGCCCGGAACCACCAGTAATCAGCTGATGCGTTGCCGGATGGATAGCCCATTGCTTTGCCCTGCCTGAAAACGGGTTAACAAAGTAAATGCAGAGCTGTTTGTGCATGTTGACCAGCGCATCCCAGTGGTGAATAAGTGCTTCAAAGTTTCTTTTGGTATTTGCCACCACGATGCCAAAAGAAGTGGTGCTGTGTGCCTTAATGTCCTGAAGCTCCTTGACCAAATCCTGCGGAAAGGGCTTGACGTAAAACACCTGCACTGTGCCATTGTGCTGGACCAGCGTGAGCTTGTTCTTATCGACTGTAATAGAGGAAAACCTTTTGAAGATAAGGTCCTTATTTTTCAAAAACAAGGCCATCCAATCGGTTAAGAAATCTGTAATGCTGATGTCCATCACCTCGATACTTTTATGGAGTGACAGGTTTATAAATTTTGTTGGGGAAAAAACAGCAACGTGGTTCCTAATTTTAATTTTCGTGCCTTAACTGTACCTTGTTTGACCTCAATCGCATACCGAAACGTTATCGGGGGGGTGTAAGCCGTAAACGGGAGAAAATGTTCCTTTATCGCAACAATCCGTTTCTTCGAATCCAAGAAAATGATATCTATCGGAAAAAACACGAAAAACATGTGAAAGCTGCGTATTCTCTCATCCGGGAAAACAAACAGTAAGTTCTTTTGTCTGGAAAACATCAAACCACGGCACCGCAACCATGCTGTTGCGCACATACCCGCTTTAAATAGGGGCCTGTGTGGCACGGACTGTTTTTTGCTGTTTTTCCGGAAAATCTTGACGTTGTTCACGAGCTAAAACACCATTTTAACGCAGTTTTAAGGCTTATAACGCACTATGCGCAGCCATACCCTCTTTAAAATAGAAGCATTTATAAACTTTTACCTATTTATAAAGTGATAAATTTAAATAAAATACGTTTGGGGGTACTACCTATGGCTACTGCAACCACTGTGCCAGCAAAAACAGCTACTGTTCCATCAAAAGCGTTACCAGGACGCGAAATAAAAGTGGTGAACATTGTTGTTTCAGCCTCACTTGGCCACGATATTCCACTGGAAAAGATGGCCGCGACGCTGTCGAACACGGAATACAATCCGGAACAATTTCCCGGCCTTGTGATTCGGATTAAAGAGCCGAAAACATCAGCGCTCATCTTCAGCTCGGGAAAAATTGTGTGCACCGGCGCACGTTCTATGGACAAGGTCTACGAATCTATTGATAAGATCATAAAAAGCCTTGAAAAAATCAACATCAAGATCAAGGTACGGCCCGTCGTGAAGATCCAGAACATCGTTGCCTCCGGCAGAGTGGGAATGGACCTGAATTTAAACACGCTGGCCATGAAGCTTGAGAATACTGAATACGAGCCGGAACAATTCCCGGGTCTTGTGTACAAGCTTGCTGAAGCAAAGGCAACATTCCTGTTGTTCAGTAACGGCAAAGTTGTTTGCACGGGAACCAAGAGCGAAGCCGAAGTGCACCTTGCGCTCGACAAGCTCATTGAAAACCTCAAGAAGATTGTGAAGTAATTAATTTTTTATTTATTTCTTATTTTTTTAGTTAGTACGTCTGCCAACCCGAAAGTTTAATAAACGTCAGTGGTTTCTAACAGGTATGGCACGAACATTTCACGTACTCATAGAACAGGACGAGGATGGAGGATATGTTGGCAAGGTTGCTGAACTCCAAGGATGCCTCAGCCAAGGCGATACGCTGGATGAGCTGATGTCCAACATAAAAGAGGCAATTGAACTCTGCCTTGAAGTAGCAGAAGAAGAAAAGGGGGGAGTGAGTAAAGACCAAATAAAATTTGTCGGCGTTCAAGAGGTACAGGTGTAAGTTTTGAAGCTTCCGCTTCTCTCTTCAAAAGAGGCATGTAGATTTCTTGAAAAAGAAGGTTTTCAAATCGTTCGCCAAAAAGGCAGTCACCGATTCTACCGCCACCCTGATGGCAGAACAACGGTCGTGCCTGTCCATTCCAACAAGGACATAAAAAGAGGCCTGCTGAAAGGCATACTGGATGAAATAAAAATGAGCAGGGAAGATTTTTTTGCTAAATACTGCTAACCCAGCACAATTAACTTAATAAATACAAACAATTTCTTTGACGCCATGACTATCAGAAATACGCTTGCCAGCATCGTCAGCGCAGCAGTGCTTGCTCTGCCAGGATGTGGATTTGATACAAAGGACTGCGGCCAATACAAATTTGAGGGAATAATGCGCAGCGAGCATGGTCTTGTTGAAGAGGTGTATGTTTCATTTTGGTCACAAGAGCAGGAGTTCAGCAGACATACCCATGTGTTAACTGTAAACAGTAGTTATTATCACAGCATTGATAAGTACACAGACGAGAACGGAGACTTTAGAGTAGATGAATTTAGTACGCAAACAGGAAGTCTCACCCCCACTACCTATAGGTGGGGCGAGGTGGGAGCTCCGGTTCTTCGTGAAGCCCAAAAGAGATTTGATGATTATCTTAGCAAAATTAGAGAGATGAAACAACATGAGGGTTTAGAGTCGTTACGTTAGTGACGTGTTCTTATTATTATTATATCTACCAACTCCACACTAATTAACTTAATAAACCCCATTCGGTTCCCTCCAGAGGGAGGGTGGTAGACATCGAGGCAGTAGAACAAATTAGGCGGTTTGAGGAATTCATCCAGCGTAATGCCTATCCGCTTCTTCTTAAAAATGTGAGTGCCGGCATCCAAAGCCTTGCCCTTGATTGTGGAGAACTCGCACAATTTGACCCCGAACTGGTAGACAGCCTTCTTGATGATCCGGAAGAAGTTATCAAGGCAGCAGAGATGGCAGTCTTGGAATTGGATCTTCCGAGCAAGCCAAAGGATTTCAAAATCAGGTTCAAGAATCTTCCCTCAACGCAGAAAGTCATGATTCGTGACATCCGGAGCAAACATGTCGGCCGGTTTCTGTCAGTCAATGGTATTGTCAGACAAAAATCAGATGTCCGCCCCCAAGTCACCAGCGCGCGGTTTGAATGCCCGAGCTGTGGAAATGTTATTTCAGTGCTCCAGCTTGATACCAAATTCAAAGACCCCAGCCGATGCGGCTGTGGAAGAAAAGGAAAATTTAAACTGTTGAGCAAAGAAATGGTCGATGCCCAGCGCATTGTGCTGGAAGAATCTCCGGACAATCTCGACGGCGGCGACCAGCCGAAGCGTATGGACATTTTTTTAAAACAAGACCTTGTCAGCCCGCTCACTGACCGAAAAACAAATCCCGGCACAAAAATTCTCATTAATGGGATAGTCAAGGAAGTGCCCATCACGCTGAAAGAAGGCGGCCAGTCGATTCGATTCGATTTGCTGGTTGAAGCAAACTATGTCCAGCCGATTGACGAAGACGTTCTTGAAATGGGCATCACGCCAGAAGAAGAGGCAAGAATAAAACAGATTGCCGGAGACCCGCAGGTCTATGAAAAACTTGCGTACTCATTGGCACCGTCGATTTACGGCCACGACAGAACCAAAGAAGCAATCGTGATGCAACTCGTCGGGGGCTGCCATAAAAAAAGAGAAGACGGCACCAGAACCAGAGGAGACTTGCACGTGCTGCTCATTGGCGACCCTGGCGCAGGAAAATCAATGCTGCTTAAACGAAGCCAGGTTGTTGCGCCGAAATCACGCTACGTCACGGGAAAAGGCGCAACCGGCGCAGGACTCACGGCAGCAGTTGTCCGTGACGAATTTCTCAAGGGATGGGCACTGGAAGCAGGCGCGTTGGTTCTTGCAAACAACGGATTTGTCATGATTGACGAGCTTGATAAAATGTCGAAGGAAGACCGCAGCGCCATGCACGAAGCGCTTGAGCAGCAAACCGTCAGCATCAGCAAGGCAAACATTCAGGCAACACTCCGGTGCGAAACAACCGTGCTTGCCGCAGCCAATCCGAAGTTCGGTAGGTTTGACCCGTATGAAATGATTGCAAAACAAATTGACCTGCCGCCCACGTTGATCAACCGATTTGATCTTATTTTTCCGATTAAAGATTTGCCTGACGCAAAAAATGATGCAAAAATGGCAAGCTTCATCCTCGCCCTCCACAAGGAGGGAATAAAGGAAGATGTTGAAATAGAAACTGACATGCTACGCAAGTTCATTGCGTACGTACGAAAAAACATTCATCCCAAGCTGACTGATGAGGCCATTGAGGAGATCAAAGATTATTATGTCAGCATGCGCAACACGGGGCAGGAGGAAGCAGGGATTAAATCTATTCCAATCACGGCACGCCAGCTCGAGGCGCTCGTCCGGCTTTCTGAAGCCAGCGCAAAAGTCCGGCTCTCGGCAACCGTGAGCAGAGAAGATGCCAAGCGTGCAATCAGCCTTGTTGATTATTGCCTCCGGCAGATTGGCCTCGACAAAGAAACCGGTAAGATCGACATAGACCGAATCACCAGCGGCATTAGCGCTTCGCAACGCAACAGAATTGTTATCGTGAAAGAGATTATTAGCGAAGTGGAAAAGGCTATGGGAAAAACCGTCCCAGTAGAAGAAGTAATCCGCGCAGCAGAAGAAAAAGGAATTCCCCGAGAACAGGTTGATGAAGTTATTGAAAAATTAAAGCGCGCCGGTGATATTTTCGAGCCGAAAAAAGGATTTGTCACCCGCATTTGAAAAACGATTGAGGAGCAATCATGCCGATTGAGATAAAAGACATTGCCCAACAGCCTGTTCAGCGCCAGCCCGCAAAAAAAGTGCGGATTCAGGAAATTACGGACGCGCAGTATGTTGCGGCAGAAGGATGGAACCCTAATGTGCTGCGTATCAACAATGAAGACGTAGCGCGTGTCAACATTCTCGGTGCGGTGGTGGCGAAGGCAACAACTGAAATTTTCAATTATGATTTTTTCACACTTGACGACGGAACCGGGAAGATTACCGTACGTTCTTTTGAAAATAAAAATCTTTCAAAGAATTTTGACGTTGGTACCATAGCTATGGTAATTGGCAGGCCGCGCGAATATGGAGGCGAAGTGTACATCGCACCGGAGATTGTAAAAAAAATAGAGGATACCGCATGGGTTGAACTCCGCAAACTTGAGCTGGAAACCCGGCCAGTGACCGTTGCACCGGCAGCGCAAAAAGAAAATACCTCGGACATTGTTGTTGAAAAAGAAAGCAATCCTGACGAACGAGTCATTGAGTACATTAAACAGAAGGACAGCGGCGAAGGAGTTGACGTGGAAGAAATTATCGGGAGGTACGCAGATGCGCAGATGGTTATCCAGCGGCTCCAGCTCCAAGGAGATATTTTTGAGGTGCGGCCGGGACGCGTGAAGGTGCTGTAAAAGAAAATAAAGATTATTTGTTCTTGATTAGCAGTGCAGATTTTGGTTTTTGTTTAGCTTGTTTCCAGAGTATTTCAAAATATTTGTTGTAACTATCAGCTAACGCTGCATTTTTGATACGGATAACGGTAAACGGTTCCCAGATCAATATGCCAACATTATCACCCCACACATAGGTGGGAGTTGGATTAAATGATTCTGAGGGCAAATACCGATAAAATACAGTGGGATAATCATACACAAATGTAACATCATCTCGAGTAAGGATTCGTTCGGTAAATCCTCTTTTTTTCTCTTCTTTGAAATACCAGTCCATGAAGGGTCCTAGTTTTTTTTGGAACATTGTTTCATCTATTCCGAAAATGACTTTGTCTTTCCCTTCCCTGAGAACATCATTGAGCAGGGTTTTTACTCCTTCAACCCCTTCGTACACTTCCACCACCAGCTGGTCTTTTGAAAAATCAGATAACTTTGCCAGATCAGGGAGGAGAGTAGTCACTATATGTTCCTTTTCTTTAACATAATCGACAAGCTTGTGGGGGTGGGTGGCTTTGTAGTGCTTAACTCCCCCTTTAATAACAAAATTGACCAAGCCTTTTGCAAGTAATTTTTCTAAAAAATCGTACACATTGGTTCGGTGTATCTTTACTTCTTTGGTGATTTTTGCGACGGTGGTGGATCCTAATTTGAGGAGCCCAAGGTATATCTTGCTCTCACCGTCGCTAAGGCCGACAGTTCTAAGACCTTGATGTAAATCCATACGCTGCATAAACAATAACCTGTATATAAATCTTGCTGTCTGAAAAAAGACAACAAAGACTTATATAGTTTATGAATAATTTTTTACTAAAAAGGGATAAAAAACTAAAATGTGCTCAGAAAAAAATACAAACGGATTATTTGAAGTCCACATAGCAGGACCAAAAACAGACGCAGAAGTAGCACGTCGGATATTTGAGGATCTCAGAGAAGCAGGATTACCAAAGAGTAAATTCTTTTTAAACGTGTACAATATTTTAGGTGATGAAATGTATGAGCATGTGATGTGTACACCCCCAACAGGACATGATTTGGATGAGCCAGGATGGATGACCACGGTAAAAACGCCTGATTTTGAAGAAGCTAAAAAAAAGGTTTTAGCAGGGATGGACCTGTTGAAACAGCATGGTTTACGAGGTAATTTTGAAGTTGAGCGAGTGATTACTGAAGGAGTACCTGATTTCCCTATTGACATAGAAAAAGAATTTCCTGGCTATCGGCGAGTGCAGGATAGTCCCCTTTATGAAAACCATATTATTTGGAAAGACCTCGAAACGAAATTGCCGTCAAACAACGAGATTGTTGAGGAATTCCAGCGTAGTTTTGGTATAACCCCTCACCAGATTGTTGACTTTTCCAGAGCCCTATCAGGACAATCATTAGTTTCGCGTGTCGCCACGATCTACCAGCCGAGTAGAGAAACGGCATTAGAGTGGGGATTGAGGTTAACGTCTGATAAACAATTAACAGGACATAGGTATATTGTAACAGAACAAGTATGTTTAGTGGGAGAACTAAAAACAGATTGATCTTCTGTTGGTTATTCCTTGTCTTGTTTGATTAATTAAATTTCTCAAAAAATAATTGGTGTCACATACACTTCTAACAGCCCGGCGACAAACAGCACGGCAACTGCAATCAGTACCAGGTCGGCAGCGTCAAAGACAATGCGCTCGAAGTTGTCCGACGACAAATCGTGCTGGATGACGGCAACAGAAATAATTCCGCCGGCAAGCCCGCCGATAAAATAGGCAAGAATTTCCGGGATGCCATGAAACAGATAGCGCATGAACCCAAACGACACCACGCCGGCGAATCCAGTAATTTTTGCAAGGCCAAGCGATGAAACTGCAGAGGCAAGATTTTTCTTAATGAACGAGCCAATGGCAACGGCAACAACTGAAGCGTTCCATGTTAGAATAAATATCGCGCCGCTGCCGTAGAAAAAAGAAAACAAAATGCAGAAAATAAGCACTTTGATGTTGTTGAAAAATATTTTATTGAACAAGTCAACCGAGGTGAGGCTGCCTAAAACTGAATGGGCATTGATGTTTTTGATGGTGGTAATTTGAATCTCGAACAGCTTTTGGCTTACCTCAGTTGGCAAAAAAAGGTACCACGCGACAAATGAAATAACCGTACCGAGAAAAAGACACATGAAAAACGTCAACGCACGCGCGTGTTCCCTCAGAAGTTTTCGCTCCGGCAGAGGCAGAAGATCTTTCTGCTCTTCAAATTTCATGGTGTTGTAAAAAAGCGGCACACACGCAAACACCGTTAAAAAAACAGCGATGAGCCCTGCCATGGTCTCAAAAATTTGGATGCTGATGAAGAGTGCAACCGTTGAAAAGAGGATGCCGAGAAACACCATCTCCCATGGCTTTTTTTCCGCGGTGTAAGGTGTGATGAGAGACTCTAAAACCATACAATTCTCAAGAGGAAATTAGTTTATAAAGTTTCTGAATAAAAAGCAAGATAAAAGGAAGATTTATATAGCTCCGGCAAAAACGAAAGAACTATGGAATACGAAGAAATGCTTACCAAGGCAGAAGGTGAAATGCCACAGATTGTGGCGGAAAAGCACCGTTTTGAGATGCCAAAAGCACAAGGATATTTGCAGGGAAACAAAACAGTCATCAGTAATTTTCTCCAGATGTGTAGCTACTTCCGCAGAAAGCCGGAACACGTGCTCAAATTTTTGCTGAAAGAGCTTGCAACACCCGGCGATGTGCGCAGCGGTATGCTCATGCTTGGAACCAAGGTGGCATCGGCAAAGATTAATGAAAAACTCCAAAAATATGCAGATGAATATGTGCTGTGCGGCGACTGCGGCAAGCCCGACACGAATATTGAGAAAGAAAAAGATGTGACGCTTCTCAAATGCACGGCCTGCGGCAGCAAGCATCCTATAAAGGGAGTTTGAAGTAGATACCGACCATATTATTCATACTTATAGTTTATATTCATCCAAACCACGCCCCCAGCCCTGATTGTTTTTCTTTGTCCTTGCCAAAAACTTCTTCAATCCTGCGTTTGGTCAATTCAAGATTTTGTCGCACATAGACCGGAACATTATATTTTCGCGCAAGGCTTAACGAGGGCTCAAGATATTTTACAATCGACCCTTCGGAAATCGTGAACAACAAATTTCCTTTACAGACGGTGCATTTGCCAATCAGCGGCGGCCGCCTGAATTTTTCATTGCATTTCACGCAGCGGAACTCCTGCATGGAAAATTTACGGAGATTTCCGCGGATATCACGGATAAAGTGTTTCTCAATCACCCGCGTCGCGACATCGGTTTCATCGACTGCAATTATTTTCTCGGCCAAGAGCATCTGGCCCCGTAGCTTTTCTTCCATGGATGGCAAAATTTTGTAGGCCGAGACGCGCACGCCGTCATTGATATTAGTTATCGGATGGGTGTATCCGATGTTTTCATATTGTTGCGGAGTATCAAGCCGTTTCCGCAACTGCTCGATATCAATCTCTCCTGTTTTTTTGTACTGCGCACCTGCCTCGTAGAGTGAAAGGGGATATCCAGTTACTGTATCCAGTCCCAAGACCATGTCATCAACTTCGGACGGCACCAGCCGGATGGTGAGAACAAGCGGCGAATCCATGGTGCGTGAGCCGCGCGCATCTGGCAGGAATTGCCGCGAAAAATTGAGCAGCGCATCCATGAGCAGCATGATACACGCTTCGTCGCCGTCACAGTCACGGCGCATGGCAGCGTGATAGAGCGGATGCGCATACAGCCCTTGGATTTTTGAAAAGCCGATGATTCTGCCGACAATGCCTGCAGAGATGTGTGGTGCAAGCCCGATAACGAGATGGCCAACGATATCCCGCGGCTCTTTCAGGCAGTAGAACGGTGGAAGCTTGTAAAAAGTTTGAAGCAATTCGTCAACAAAGTTTGCAATGCGGAAGAGCACTTCATCACCGGGAAGTTCCATCGAATCGCTGCCGCTCGGGATGATAAGGTCTTGGGGCTTTAGTTCAAGAATTTGCTCGGCATCTTCAAGGGACTTGCCAAAAATATCTTTAACATACCCCATTTTTTTAAGCTGGGAAAGAGGAGTTTCAATTTCACACGGCTTGAAATGAGTCAACGGAAGCTCCGACATATCATAGCGTGTGGTTCCATCTTTGTTGACATAGATATCATGTTTTGCACGGAGAATCCCTTTGGCAAGATGTTCAGGTGTGTGGTCTTTGTTTGCTGTGCCGCGCACTCCTTTAATCAGATCAGGATAGTTGGTCAAGCCCAAGAGGCTGACTGCTGATTGAAAATAATGGTTGATATCAATAGGACGCTGATAAAAAGACGTGCACGGGCCATGCGGCGGACAGCGTGGTTTTTCTTTCGGCCCGCACTCTTTGCAGAAGTAGAGCTGTTTGGTTGGCTCACGGCATGTTTCGCAAAAGGAGTAGATTGTTTCTTTTGAACACTGCACACAAGTAAAAAAAGGAAATTGCCCGGTAACTTTTTTTTCTGCAATTGCTGCCTGAAAACTCCGCAGCCTACCGCCTTCATCGCCGACTGGAAACAAGAGATGAGGAGAACCGGTGAGTTTTCGCATTTTTGATTTTTCTGGCCTGCCCATGCGCGCGCCGATAAAGGTGCCGGATTTGTCCTTCACAGTGAAAGGAGAGAGGGTATTGAGCATATCAAGCCCCGATCCTGCCAAAACACCTGAACCTGAAATACTGCCAAGCCGCTCGACAAACGATTCATCGAGCAAAAGCATGGCCAATAAAATAGTTGCCTGCTGTTTTTCAATAACAATATGGTCGGGGGTTTGTTTGTGGGGCAGGCCTATTTTTTCGAGCAGCGCTTTTTCTTCTTGTTTAAGCAGGAGAATGATTTTATCAATATCCCCCGCTTCTGTTTTGTGCAGTTTTCCTGAAGAAAGCCAACGTCCAAGCTTGACAAATTCTTCACCACTCAATGCGCCCCAATGCCAAGTATACAGCGGATGGAGCGGCACGCCAAGGCCGGATGATAGGGCAAGCGCTGTTGCTGCAGATGGCCGGAACAGAAAATAATTTTCAAAAAAAGAACTGATTTCTTCAAGAGATACGTTTAGGTGTGCTGCAATTTTCTCATATACGGCTGAAGAATAGCGAATCAATCCTGCTTGTTTTTCGAGCGGTGTAACGTCAAGTTTCTCGCTGCACGCCTTTTCCACATCTTGCACATGCCATTCTTCACAATACCCGACGGGCACCAGCACGTGGCCATTTTCTGAAAAGTCACCATAATTATACAAAATGTCGCCAAGAAAAAGAATTTTATCAACTTCTTTATTGCACGCCTTGGCGTCTGCTATACTAAACAAACGCACCACATCACCATTTTTGAGCTTGACAATTGGCCCTTCAATGGTGTCGCATACGGTGACGGATGCTGCCTTGCCCGGCCGCTCAACCTTGAGCTGGGTGCCAACCGCGATGTAACTGTCGAGAATAATTTGGGTTGCTGGATGCAACGCGGTTGCGCTGAATCCGGACGTGCGTGTTCGGCCCATGCGCAGGCGAAAGCCGCCGTGCCGCATGGGATGCGTCAGCACAGGCCTGCCTGCAACCAAGTCTTTGATATACACATAATTGGGGCTTATGCCGGTGGTTGGCTGTTCTTTCTTGTCCTGTTTTTTCTCTGCCTTGATTGATTTTTGCAACTCAAGAAAATCTTTCAGAAAATCCCACTCAAGAGAAAAATCAGCGCCCCATTTTTGGAGGCGCTTCCAGAGCTTGGGCGCTTTTTGCGCAATGCCTTCAGCAAGCACCAGACACACGCCACCACGAATCCGATTAGTTTCAACACGGGGCAGGTCTTTATGGTTTGAGACCTCAAGCTGTTCAGTCGGGTCACCATTTATCTCAACGGGAATGCGGCGAACTAAATACTCAATTTCCTGCTCTGATGGAAAATATTGAAGGTTGGTGATGCGCTCGTGATAATCACGCACTTCAGTAACATAGCGCTTGATCTCATCTTCAGTTGGGTCAAATGGTGCATAGCCCATTTGTTTTCGCACATAATCGGCAATGAGCACTGAAACAGATGCAGCCGTACCTCCTGCCCCTCGAATTGGGCCGGCGTAGAAAACAGAAAAGTATTCTTTGCCTGCGCTTGTTTTTTTGATGCGCAATTCAATAAATCCTTCTAATGGTGCGGCGACAATGCCTGCAGTGCTGTAGGCCATGCCAGTACGGATGCCGACTTCCATTGCCTTTTTCTTGTCAGAGAAGCTACAGAATTTTTCTTGGGCAACTTCTTTTGCAATGAGCAGTGCAACTTCCCATGCGCCGGCACCGTATTGTTTTTCGAGCTCAAGAATTCGCGCAGTCATACGAGTACCAACGATCTCAGGTGCGGCCGCTGAAACAATACCCTCGACGCGTTCAGCCATGTTGTGGGCAATGGGAATGTCGACTTTTTTTTCAGGGTCAAACCCTTTTTCACGCGCTTTCTGCGCAACAACGTAGGCCTCGCCAGTTTGTACCTCAATCTCTTCTAGATACGCTTTCATTTCCGGACTTGCAGGTTCTTGCGGGGGGATAGGTTGCATGGGGTTGCTCAAAATTTAAGGATTTTTATTTTGCGCGTGCGCAAATCTGCGTAAAAAACTCTGCCAGGGTCAGGAATATGGCCTACTTTTTCTTGATACGCGGTTTTGCCCTGCCAGCAGCTTGCGCAAATCAGCGTCACGTGCTTGTACTGCGCTGCGGTTGCCTTGTGCAGATGGCCAACGGTAAAAAAGTCAGGCACTTTCTCAATCACCATGGGATCGCACTGCGGATCAGGAATAGATTGAGTTGCATTATGGGTTGGCGCAAGGTGGCGGCGCTTGAGCAGCATGGTCATCACTAGATCAGCGCGGTCATAGCCGCCTGCTTCGCGAATCGCATTTGATTCAGCGATAAAATAATCAAAACTGCAGCCGTGATACACGAGAATATCAAAGCCGGAAAAGGTATCTGACTCTTCAAGCCGAATGAAAGAGGGACTGCTAACCAGCGTCACATTCGGCAGGGTATAAAGTGTAGGAGCATATTCTTTACTCAGCACCGGCTGGGGTTCGGCAAGGCGCACTGCATCGTGGTTTCCCGGGCAGATAATGATGCGGAGATGAGGTGGGATTTTTTTAAGGTAGGTAGCAAGCTGCTCATATTGGGCATACACATCTCGAATGGCAAGATCCTCTTCTTGCCCAGGGTATACCCCAACACCATCGACCACATCACCGAGCAGAAAAACATATTTGAGTTTTTTTACCATCTCATGCTGGTGCTCGTCACCCTCTTCCCCATTAAGCCAGCTAATGAACCGGAGAAATGATTCTTCAAGAAATTGCTTGCTTCCAATGTGAAGGTCTGAGGTAAACACCGCGCCGCAATCATAGTCTAATTTTTTCAGCTCGCGATGGGGAATGTCAGGATAAATAATATTGTCTGCAAAAATAATTTTATTCCCAGTCTTGCCTGTAATCCCGATAACTTCATCAAGAAAAATTTCTTTCGCAACACGAAAAAGATCGGGCCGGGTTTTGTTGAGAATTACTTTGATGATGCCGGTCGGGTCTTCAAGCTCAAGCATGATGTTTTTGTTTTTTGTCTCTGCCTTGCTCTTGACCATCCCGATAATGCTTGCCTTCTCTTTCTCATTTTTTGCCAGCACGCGGCTGATGGAAAGGCTGTCTTCAAGCTCTTTTCGTACCTGCAGAATTCCTCGCAGCGATTCGTAGCGCTTGGTGTAAAAGGAGACAAAATCTTCCACCGTGCGCTTTTTGGTTTCACCAGTATACGTGAAAATGATTTTGCATTGGGGTGCGCGGATCTGGTCTGCGTGCTGAAGCGGAGCATGCGGTGGCGACACTAACGACACTATCGGGTGATGATGCATTTGCACCACAGGAAGAGGAAGGTGGGGAGTGATGTACTCGAGAAACGATTCCCGCTCATGGTCATTTGAAAAAAGGCCGAGCAAATCTGCAGGGCAGGTTGATGCTGAACCCAAGGTTTGAATGAGGTCGGGAGCCACTAAAATTTTTTTGTTCAGTAGGTAGGTAACAATTTTTTTTGTGGTGCTGTTATCCATGGGTACCACCGGTGATGCCGAGTTCTTTTTCCAGCACGTCAACAACTCGCTGCTGGAGATCAGGCGCAAGGGATGATAGAATTTCTTTTGTCCTCCCGTATCTTCCTTTGGATGTCACACGGGCGGTTATGATGCCGAGCATATCAAGTTCGCCGACAATGTCGGAGAAGCGCCGCTGAGTGAGCGGGCGGAGCTTTGCTATGGCGCACAGTTTTTGGTAGAGCTGGTATGCTTCACCAGTGAGCGCTGGTTGGCTGGTCTGCTTGAACAGTTTTAACAAAGCATAAAAAACGCACTGGAACTGGCGGGGGTGAGTGATGATGAGGTCCATGACGCGCTCTTTTTCTATTTTTTCCTCAGCAGTATCGAGATGTTCCAAGGTGACGCATGGTGCATTGGTACGGTCGGCGATTTCTCCTGCCACTCGCAGCATTTCCAGCGCCATGCGTGCATCGCCATGCTCGCGGGCTGCGCGGGCTGCGCATTTTTCTATGACGCCTGCACTAATGGCGCCTGCGTTGAATGCGTCTGCTGCGCGCTCGCGGAGAATGTCTTGAATTTGCAGAGCGTTGTACGGTGGAAAGACGAGCTCTTCTTCAGAGAGCGATGATTTGACACGCGGATCAAGGGAGTCAACAAACATGAGGTCGTTGGAAATGCCGATGAGGGATAACTGCGCCTTTTTGAGCTCGGCATTAATTCTGGTGAAGTTGTATAAAATTTCATCACCAACTTTTTTGACGAGTTGGTCGATTTCGTCGAGAATGATAAGTACAATTTGCTCTTTTTCATCAAGAACAGTGTAAAATGTTTTGTAGATTTCATCAGTTGGCAGGCCGGTAACAGGTATTTCTTTGCCGAATTCGCGCGCGAGCTGGGCAATAAGCCGGTATTCGGTGTCGGCAACACGCTTGAGCTTGCAGTTGAAGTAAAGTATAGTTATTGGAATGTTTTGCTGTTGGGCAACTTTTTTGAGGGATTGGGTGGTATGGAGAACAGTGAGTGTTTTACCAGTGCCTGTTTTACCATAAATAAATAGGTTTGACGGCTTGTTCAGGCGAAGGGTTGGCGCGAGAATGTTTGCGACTTGTTTGATTTGGTCCTGCCGATGGGGAATGTTGTCAGGGGTGTGGTTGTATTGGAAGACTTTTTTGTTCTTAAAAATAGATGTTTTGCCCAGAAAAGAGGTAAAAAGACTATCAGTACATGGCTCTGTCGGTTCCTGTTCTTTGTCTATCACACCTACCACCCCAACCACCCTTACTTTTATTTCCCCCCATTCCCCTGACCCCTTTGTTTCCTATGGAGAATGAGATGGGGTGGTGGGGGAGTTTAAATGGTTTGTTGTTTGGTATTTAGCGGTGTTTGCTTGCTTGTTTGAAAACGGATTTAAGAAAAAATGGCGACTGTTGTTTTGTCTTCAAAGTGATAGTAATTAGGTTTTATTTTTTTAAAGCTAGTTATTAAAAAAGTATGAAAATATTTAAAATAATAAAACCATATTAAAACATAATAAAAGTACTTTTAAGCTTATATATAATATTTCTATATAGTAATTATTTATATATATATTTATATCTATTTTATTCTTTATTTTTTTGTTTTCTTTTCATTTTCTTTTCCTTTTTTGTTCTTTTTTACTCTTTCTTTTTCTCCCATTTTTCATTTGTTTTCCACCTTCTTTTCCATTCCTTTTCTCTTTTCTTTGCTTTTGTTTCCCTTCCTTCCTCTCTTTCATACCTTTCCTTCCCTCTTCATATTTCCATACGAAATCAAGGGGACACAGGGTCTTTAGTGGTGGTTTGTTTCCTTGTTGGGTACTAAAACAAACAAAAACCATTATTTGTTATCACTCCACAATACTCAAAATGGAAAGGTTTATATATCTCCCCCCTTTTTCATACTTCACATTTAACCAACAAGTGATACTATGTTATTCCAAAAGCAATTTTTATCAAAACTGAAGGAATTCGGGCTGAACAGCTATGAGAGCAAGCTCTGGGCAGCCCTGTTAAGCCGTGGTGTTTCGACTGCTGGTGAGCTTTCTGACATTGCCAACGTTCCAAGAAGCAGAAGTTATGATGTTCTTGAAAGCCTTGAAAAGAAGGGATTTATCATAATGAAGCTCGGCAAGCCCATTAAATATGTTGCCGTGTCGCCTGAAGAAGTTGTCGAGAGAGTCAAGAAACACGTCAAGGAAGACTCTGAAACACAGGTGCAGATGCTCGACGAACTCAAAGGCTCAAAAACACTTGAAGAATTAAAAGTGCTCCACACTCAAGGTGTTGACCTTATCGAGCCGACCGACCTTTCCGGCTGCCTCAAGGGCCGCAACTCTTTTTACAACCATCTTGATATGATTATCAAAAATGCCAACGAGTCTGTTGTGCTCGCCACAACTTCTGAAGGGTTCCTACGCAAGGCAAAAGCGCTTGCTTCTTCGCTGCGCAAGGCAAAAGGCAAGGGCATCAAGATACGCATTCTTACTCCTGCAACCAATGAAGTGAAACAGGCAGCCAAAGACCTGAAACAATATGCTGATATTCGATTTGTTCAATCATTAAATTCACGGTTCTGTGCTATCGACGGCAAACAAGCATGCTTTTCGTTACTTGCTGACAAAGAAGTGCACCCAACCTATGATTGTGCAGTGTGGATACATTCTGAAGTTCTTGCAACAACGCTTGAAAAATACTTCGAGCTTGAATGGAAGAACGCACAGGCGTAAAATCAAAACGACACATATTTTCTTGAAATAAACTCATAAACTTTTTATACTCCACTTCTCATAATACAGAAAAAGCAGGTGATTATATGGGACTAAGTCTTAGTGGAGTCATTCTCGCCATTATCCTCGGTACGCTCGCCGCGATTGTCTATAGTCTCCGCATTTTGGTTCTGCTCGAACGCAGAATTGCGCGCATTGACCTGACGCTCATGACCTTAAGCGACAAAATTTTCAAGGAAGAGGTCAAGATTGAGCGCGCCGAACGCAAGATCGAGCACTACATAAAAAATAAGAAGAGATAAATTTGTCTTCTTTTTTGTTTTTTGATACTTAGTTAGTTCTATCTCTTTTTATCCATACTCAAAATTAAACTACTTTCGAGTACTGACATAACGAAAGGTTTATATAGTATTGATTATCTACTTTCAAGACTATGAAGCTTCAATCCCTTATCCTTATTGTTCTGGCAGTGTTGTTCAGCCTGCCCGTAGCAGCCCTCGGCAACGACTTTCTTGTTCCCGCTGGCGCAGTCATTGACCTTCACCAATATGATGAGATATTCAATCCGTATGCAGAAGGAAACGTTCTTCCTCCATCTTCCTATTCCGACATTAATCCTAACCCACAACCACTCTTTATCCGCGACCTTGCTGTTGATATTTTCAGATTCGAAGCACCGGCAGGAACACACGTTGGAGACTATGTCACCCTTATCGGCACCATCAAAAACAACGGTATGTTTTCTGTGCCGCTAAATTACGCTTTTTTCATGAACGGCCAAAATCTTGGGCCAGCAGTTCCTCGCGAGCTTAACCAATTCTGGGACGGCGTTGCAGACTTCATTCAACCCGGTGAAAGCAGAATGGTGGTCAAATCCGTTCAGCTTACTGCTGCAGGAGAAATCTCATTGCAATTAAAGGCAGATCCATTCAACCTGATTCAAGAAAGCAGAGAAACAAACAACACGCGCAGCATCCGCATTGTGGTACAACCAGTTCCACCTGCAGAAGTACCACCTGCTCCGGAAAATAATCCTCCTGCCGATAACCAAAACAATGTTTCTCCTCCTGCAAATAATCCTCCTATCAATAACCCTCCAGCTAACAATGCCCCACCCCAGGACAATAGTGTGACTCGCGCCGAGGCGCGGACAGCACTGCGCGACGCAGATGATCAGTGCACTGATGCGTCAACGTCTATTGACCATGCGCGCACCGCGTTGAGCAACAATGCACTGGTTAATTTCGACCGCAATGAAGTTAACCGGCAGGCCAGCACACTCACCGATGCCCGCAAGGCACTGCGTGACGGCAACACCGCCTACGACCGCAGTGAGTATGTATCAGCAAACAATAAGGCAGACACGGCTCAAAAGAAATGCGATCGCATTGTGAGCAAACTGGCCTTTACTGATGTTAGTTCCGCGTCGCTGCCTTCAGCAACAAATTACAATTATGTTCCGCAACAGCGTGCAGCGGTTGGCCAGCCGACTGAACCAAGCGACGACGTTCAGCTCATCCGTTCACAGCAGAAAATAACAAAAGAAGAAGTTCCGGTCGAAGATACTACTGCAACACCTTGGCTCATTGCGAGCATTATTATCGGCTCATTCTTGGTGCTGGGCGAATTATCTGCATTGGCTTATTTTGTGTTTAAGAAATAATTCTCTTCACAAACTTTTTATACGCTCTCTTCCTAAACAGTTCTATGCTTCACCGCTTTAAAAAAATTCTCACTGACATCAAATCTCTCAAGATTCAAGGCGCCACGAATGTCGCGAAAGCAGCAGTAGATGGTCTATCCCTCGTTGCTGCAATGAGCACCGAGAAAAACCTCAAAAAAAATCTTGTCCAAGCAGCGCTTCTTCTCACAAAAACACGGCCCACCGAGCCGGCATTACGAAACATTCTCCGCTACCTTCTCACCCATACAAAAAATAAAAAAACATTCAGCCACGCACGGCAATGGGCACAGCGCTATTTTTCTTCAGCAGAACAGAAAACCATTGCGCACGGCCTGAAAAAAATAAAAACAAGCGCAACCCTCTACACCCACTGCCATTCTTCAACCGTCACCCACCTTTTCATTGCAGCGCACAAGAAAGGAAAAAAAATTCGTGTATGCAACACTGAAACACGCCCTCTGCTCCAAGGAAGAAAAACAGCAGCAGAACTCACCCATTCCGGCATTCACGTTGACTATTACGATGACGATGCCGTGAAAACAGCAATGCTCAAAAGCAGCGTCGCGTTTCTCGGTGCCGATGCAATCACGCCAACTGTTGTATACAACAAAGTTGGCTCATCGCTCGTGGGTGAATACGCCCATGCCCATCAGATTCCACTCTATATTTGCACATGCGCCTTAAAATTTGATCCAGCAATCATCCGTGGAAAAAAAGAAGTTGTTGAAGAACGCAATCCTGCCGAAGTGTGGGCGCGCGCGCCGCGCGGCGTTCACGTACACAACCCTGCGTTTGATGCGATTGACGGAAAGCACATCGCCGGCATTATTTCAGAGCTCGGCATCCACCGCTTGCCGGTGTTCATAAAAAAAGTGAAGAAAGCATATCCTTGGCTCGTCTAAATTTTAGCGCCGCTTTTTCTTGAGTTTCTTTTTTGGCGCACCAACGTCTCTTTTTTCCTTTTTTTCAGTTTTTGCCAGTGCTGGTTTCTTTTTTTCAATCTCACGGCGTAACAGCTCTATCTCCTGTTCTAATCCGCGTATTTTTTCTGCATTATCGACCTGTTCCATCAATCCACCGCATTCCGGGCATTTGTAATTAAAATCAACCGCGCGGTCAAAGGTGAGCCGCATGCACTTGCTGTGGCACATAAAGAAATGGCTGCTTTTCTCTTTCCGAGCCTGCTCAGTGAGCTTTTCGAACAGTTCACGCTTGAGGTGGCTCGTCAGGAACTTGATGCGACGGTTATTAAACGTCCAATAATAGATATACCATCCTTTTTGCTTGTCTTTCTTGCGGGTGAAAGAGACCAAGTTTGCGTGGTAGAGCCGATAGAGCTTGTTGCGCACTACGTTAATCTCTTCCTTGAGTTTGATAGCGAGGAGAAATTCAGACACATTGATTTTATTCCGTAACGCTCGGTACAAGGGTAGCGTTTCCTCTCCTGCAACCTTTCTAATGATATTTTCCACGAGCTGGTTTGATGGATTCATGCTGCCTCCCTATTTATAAATGTAGGAAGGTTCTTTTATGGATTCCTCTGTTTTTAAACCTTTCGTCATTTTATTTATAAAGGGCTTTTTTATTGCATCTCATCAAAAGCTTTATAAAAGGGCTCCTTTTCCGAAAGGATATGCCAGCAGGAAGCAGAAAATCACACACCTACCGCCGGGTTTTTCAGCGCGTGCCGAGCGGAGTATCGCGGCTCTTCTACAAAAAGCGCAAGCCCTCCAAAGCAGTGTGCGGTTCCTGTAAACTGGTGTTGCCAGGTGTTGCGTGCGCAACGCCGCGGAAGATGCAGAACATGTCAAAATCTTCCAAGCGTCCTGAACGGCCCTTTGGCGGTGTGCTCTGCACGCGCTGCATGCGCAGCGTGATGGTCGCAAAAGCGCGCAGTATGAAACTTACCGAGTGATACTCATGAGCAACGATGTATTTTCAGTGGGGCGCGTGTGCGTCAAGATTGCCGGCAGGGATGCCGGTGCAACATGTGTTGTGGTTGACTCGGTTGACAGTCACACCGTGCTGGTTGATGGCCAGACGCGGCGCAGAAAATGCAACACAATTCACCTCGAGGCATTGCCTAACATTCTTCCTCTCAAAAAAGGTGCTTCTCACACGGATGTTGAAAAAGAATTCAAGAAGCTGCATCTTCCCGTGCTGAACACCAAACCAAAGAAAGCGGTCGAGAAAAAAGAAACCGCGCGACACGCACGGGAAGACAAGAAATCAAAAGCGAAAACTGCGTAATTCTTAATTTTTTACCACTCTTTTTTTAAATTAATTTTTTATCTTTTCAGTATCTTATACAGTTCGGTCAAATTTAATTCACACAGCGCCACTGGATTTTCCAGCTTAAACTTGTTCAGCACTTCAGGATGTATTTCTCCGACATACACAATATCAACACCCGAGACCCGCACGCGCCCGACCCTGCCGGGGATGAAGGTGCCATGTTCGGTTTCGCGTGTTTCTCCCTTCAATCCGAACTGGCTCAGAAGATACTCGACAATCTGTTTTATCTCGGTAAAATCTGCCTTGCCGTGGGTCGTTGCGATACAGACGCGTTCAGTTTCCTCAACACCGGTTTCAGTGTCTCCGTGCTTAAACACGCGCCCAATCTCAAACACACGCTGAGGGTATTCTGCTCCGATGTTGCGCTGGAGCACCTGCAGAATGCTGGGCGCAAGCCAGAACCGGAGCGAGTTATACTCAAGGCTGACAGGGTCAATGATACTGACGACCTTTTTTTCATCAGCCGCAAGCAGGCACTGGGCTGTTTGCGTACTTTCATCAATAAGCGAATATGATTTTGTCTCAAGCAATCCCAGCCCAATAAGAAGTTCAACGACTTTTGTTTTGAATACTTCAAAGGAGTCTTCTTCTGCAATGGTTGCGACCGCAGGTATTTTTTCTTCAAAATTTTCATAGCCGTACGCAATGGCAACATCTTCGACAAGGTCAGCACTGTGGATGATATCAGCGCGATACGCGGGGATCAGCGCGTTGCCTTTTTCATAGCCAAAGCCCATGCGTTCAAGTAGTTCCTTGATTTCTTTTTCCTTCAGTGTGAGGCCGAGGCGTTTGTTGATGTAAGGAAGGTCAACCTTCATCTTTTCCGGTGTAAGATCGGGCGTCGTAACCGTTTTATCCGGATACACGATGTCCATGCTGTATATTTCGCCGCCCATATCGGCAAGCGTGGTGACAAAAATATTGAGCGCGACGCTGACGTTGTTCCAGTCGGTGCCGGTACATTCGATAAACACTTCAGTGGTTGTCTCGTCTATTTTTCCAGTGTCGTTCGAATTGGTGTAGGGGAGCATAGACAGCACATTATTTTTGTTGTCAATAAAAAATGGATATTTTTTCCAGCCCTGGGCAATATGTTTGTACTCCTTTCCTTTTGGATGGAGTTCCTCAACATCACTTGCAGGAATTTTCTTCGGAAAGCCGAGCGGCTGGAACATGACTTCGTGTGGGTCTTTTGCAATGTATTGAATCGGGAAATTAATAGTGTTTAGTGGGTACAATCCGTACGCTGATTTTTTCCGGTTCCTGCCATGCGTGGTGGCGAGCTTTTCCTGCACCTGCATGATCTCGCGGATGCGCTCGTCGTTGAATGAGAGTTTTTTGACAATGGCACAGGCAGTGTACGGCCGCATGGCCACACTTTTGTCAACAACAACTTTCAGGCCGCTCTTCTTTACCATGTATTCGCGCAGCCCTGTTTTTTCGCCGATGAACGCAGAAAACGAGCGCGCGAATCCTTGTTCAGACAGCCAGTCCGGTCGGTTGGGAAACACTTCGACGTGAATCTCGGTGTCAGTCACTGATTCAAGGTCAGTGCCGATCATTGAGATGCGCTCCTTGAGTTTCTCGAGCGGGAGCTTCTTGCTCACAAGCTTTTCAAACACATTCCGGTTGAGGGTTACGGTTGGCATGTTATTTCATCCACACCTTCACATTGCGTAGTTTTTTTATATCATTTGCGTACAGGTCGCGAATATCAGTAAACTGGTAGTAATCTGCGATAATGCGCTCAAGCCCCAGTCCCCATGCAAGCACAGGGATATCTTCGCCGAGGAGCGGTACCACGACTTCAGGCCGGAAAATTCCTGCACCACCCAGTTCAATCCATTCCTTTTTCACCGGGTGCCAGACATCAACTTCACAGCTTGGTTCAGTGTACGGAAAGTGCGCCGGGCGTATGCGCGCGTCTGGAAATCCCATTTTCCTGAAAAATAATTTTAAGTATCCTTTCAGGTGCTTCAGGTTTGCGTCAGGGTCAATAACAATACCATCCACTTGGTGGAACTCAAAGAGGTGTTTCCAGTCGAGCGCCTCGTTTCTGAATACCTTTCCAACGGCAAAGAATTTTGCCGGCAAGTCTTGTTTTTTGAGCTGGGAAAGTTTCAGTGCACTCAACACCGTTGTATGCGTGCGGAGCAGCACCTTCATTGCCTCTTCAGGGCTCCAAGGCGCCTGCCAGCCCTTGCTGCCGGTTGTGCCGCCGTGCTCATGCACTGCCTTGACCTTTTCGCTGATAGGGGGAAGCTTTCCGCGGGTAAATGTTTCCTGCCCGATAAAAAAAGTATCCTGCATGAGCCGCGCCGGGTGGTCTTGCGGAATGAAGAGCGCGTCAAGATTCCAGAACGATGTTTGCACATAATTGCCGGTCATTTCCTTAAATCCCAAATCAAGCCATATTTTTTTGATGTACTCGGTTGATTGGGTGACGAAATGTTTTTTCCCTCCGCTGATGGTAGGCACATTGATTGCAACATCATAACCACGAAAATTCTTTTTTTTCCACGTGCCCTGGGTAATTGCTTCAGAAGTAAGCCGGTCAACCACTGCTTGTTTGGTTATGCCCAGCACTGCGTCTGCTTGTGCAACTGTTTTGCCCAATGCAGTGAGCGTTGTGGTTTTGTCTTTGCGCAGGATTGTTTTGATAACAAACTTGCGCTGCTTGAACTGTTCGTAGAATCCTTTTTCATCCGGCGTGAACTGTGCAATGTCTTTGCCGTGCTCAAGTTTTTTTAGGAATGTTTCTTCGATGGTTTCCTGCGTCCCCAGTTTTTTTCCGTTGGGGGTGATTGTCAGTTTCAGGCCCGGCTTCAATTCAATGGCACCCTTTTTTTTCAGCAGGCCGATGCAGACTTGCACTTCTTCTTTGGTGAGGCCTGCTGCTTCAGGAATATCGGTTAAGGTGAGTTCTTTCTTTTTTTTCTCGGCTTCTGTCAGTGCTGCAAGAAATCGTTTTTCAGGAAGGCCTTTTTTGGTGTACAGCCGGCCGTTGCTGTCCAGCTCTGCCATTTCCCGTTCGCTGCTCGTGAGCGTAACCAGCTCTTTGTTTGAAAGCCACTGGAGCGCGCGAACAGTTTCTGTTTCTCCAAGATTTGCGATTTTTGCCAGCTGCTCAATTCCTAAGGTTTCATGTTCCGCAAGAATCGGCAGTACTTTGCGCTCAAAGAGGTGGAGCTGGCCAAGTATCTTTTTTATTTCTTTTATGTCTTCGGTGCTGGCGTCGGTTTTCATGGTTTCCCCGTGGAAACGGTGGGGCAGGCGGTTGTTTATATACTTTTGTCCTGATTTTTAATATTTTTACTTATGCCCATTTCTATCTTAGTATGCATTTAAAAAAGAGAGAATAAAAATAAAAAATGTGCATAATTTACTTAATCGGCTTCATATCTCGCCATGCCGTGTCAAACAGGCTTTCCATGGTTCGGGCGAAGAATGGCGAGTTGACCCAGATGCCGAGGTCATAGCTCGGGTGCACGTCCTTGTCATCCAGCACCATGAAAATAAGTTCTTTCCCGTCGACAATGCAGAATCGCGCGTTGCTGTCAACATTGCGGATTTCCGCGAGGTTGCGCAGATCCTTGACTGCTTCGGAAGATTCTTTGGTAAGTGGCGCCGCAATTCTAATTTTTACACCGCGCTTTTTCAGGCGCTCAAAGGTTGACTTGAGGCCTTCTGCCTTGCGGATCAGGCCAGTTGCCGTGGTCATCAGGGTTACGGAATTTTCTGCGTTTCTAATTGTGAGTTCAAGATGATTGTCAAGGTTGTGCCTGCCGCGCAGGCTGCCAGAAAGATCAGTTGGCTCAATCAGGTCAATGCCTTGGGTGTGGAGTGTCTTGAGCTCTTCAAGCACATCGGTGCCTTTCATCTCTTCAAGCCGTTTGACACGCTCGTCTGCTTCAACTTTCATGTTTTTCTTGACGCGCTCAACAACTTCTTCAGGAGCGACTGCAATATATTTTATCGGCTTGCCGAGCTTGGTTATGGCAAATCCTTTTTTCTCAAGGCTTTCAAGAACATCATAACTTCTACTTCGTGGAACATTAGCAATGTCAGAAAGCTCACCAGCAGTCGAAACACCGCGAGAGAGCAGCGCTGTCCAGATTTTAACTTCATAGAGATTGAGTGCGAAGTATCGGCGGAGCTTGCTTAAAAATTCTTCTTTGACGATCATTGTCTAACCCCCCTCTTTTTTATAAACCGTTATTGTGTGTTAGTAGCTACTACGGTGCTACTACTTAATATATGTTACGCTTTTTTACTTTTTTTCAGACACAACACTTTTCTGAGGGGCTCGCGTTTTTACTGGCGAGTGGATTCTCGGCTTTTTATGCTCTTTTATAAGTGTTGTGTGCCTACTGGTGAATAAAAATCAGTCTGTATAAAAAGTTTCTTCTCTTCTAATGGGCGCGTTGAATCATACACTATCCGGTGCGTGGTTTGTGATACTCTCTTTTTTGTTGGCATTTTGTTACCTCTGCAGGGAAAACAGTTTTTGAAATGACAAAATATAAAAGATTCAATCATTTCCGGCTCTCCATGCGAATGATTGACTTTGCCAAAACCGAGGAATTTCTTAAAAAATACGCCCTCAAAACCCCCAAAGCGGAACTGGTAGCAGGTTTCAGCAGCGCAGCCAAGGAAAAACTGCGCAGCGCAGCCAGCAAGTTCGGTTTTCCGGTTGTTTTGAAGGTGATTTCCAAGGATATTCCCTGCATGAGCGCCGTTGGTGTGGTGCAGACGGTTGATTCTCCCGAACTCTTCGACAAAATACATGAAACGCTGCTCAAGAATCTCAAAAAAAAGAAGCCCAATGCAAAAGTGCAGGGTATCCTGGTGCAGAAGCATATATCTGGGCAGTTCCTCATTGTCGTTGTCCGGCATGATGCCCAATTTGGTGCTGTGGTGCAGATTGGTGCCGGCGTCGGCGCGGGATGCTGCACTGAACTGGAGCCGTTGGGCATTGCACACATGGCCACTGGTTTTGCGCCGCTGGACAAGAAACATGCTGAAGCAATGGCCGCAGCAGTGCCAACACCACCTGCTTCTCTTGCTGATTTCCTGGTAAAAGTTTCACGCTGCGGCGCAGAACAGCACCTTGACCTGGCCGTGGATGTCTTTTTCACGAGCGCTGGCATCGAGGTTGTTGATGCAAAATTGTTTGAATGCTAAATGAATGCTGAACCGAACTACTCCACCGACTGATTCCCATGGCACTAAAACAAAAAACAGACAAGGAAAAACTGGAAAAACAAGAAAAAAAGCAGACCATCAGCGGCGCGAACACTGACCATCTCACTGCGCTTTTTGCGCCGTGCAGCATCGCTGTCATCGGCGCGTCGTCCCATGAAAAATCTGCAGGGTACGCGGTGCTGAAAAGCCTCGCGCGCGGCGGCGCCTTCTTGAGCGAAACCGGAGTTGCCTTCAGCGGCGCGCTGTTTGCAGTCAATCCAACCACTGAATTTATTCTCGGCTACAAATGCTTCAAAAGCGTGCTTGACATTCCCGAATTGGTTGATGCCGCTGTCCTGTGCGTGCCGGCAAAATCAGTCCTTTCTGTTATCAAAGAATGCGCGAAAAAACAGGTCAAGGTGGCAACCATTCTCGCTGCAGGATTTGGTGAAACTGACGACGCTGGAAAAAAACTCCAAGAACAAGTTCTTGCGATTGCACGGCAGGCAAAGATGCGTGTGCTCGGCCCCAACAGCATGGGCGTTATTCGACCGTTCATCAACATGAACGCCAGCTTTGCTGCCACCATGCCATCCTCTGGTTCTATCGCGTTCCTGAGCCAGTCCGGCTCTCTCGCAAACACCATACTCGCCAGTCCCGCTGCAAAACGATATGGTTTCAGCTGTGTGGTGAGCTATGGCAATGCTGCTGATATCGACGAATCAGACCTCATGGCGTGGCTTGCTGACGATCTCGAAACAAAATCCATCGCGCTCTACTTAGAAGGATGCCGCGACGGCAGAAAACTTCTCGCTGTTGCCGAACAATTATCCAAAGTGAAACCCGTTATTGTGCTCAAAGGCGGTGCTACCCATGCAGGCGCTGCGGCAGTTGCCCGTCACCACGGCATTAACGCTGGAAATCCTGTTTTGTATCATACTGCGTTTGAACAAGCCGGCGTGATTGAAGCACACACCGTCGAAGAATTGTTTGAGTTTGCCAAAACCGCTGCCTCCCAGCCATCGGCGCAAAACAGCATTGCGGTTGTCACGAATAGCGGCGCTGCAGCAGTGCTTGCTGCTGATGCCGCAGAGCGCCATGGCGTGCATCTTGTGCAGTTGAAAGATGCAGTGATGAAAAAGCTTGGCGCGGTTCTCGCACCGTTTGCCACACACCAGTTCATCCCATCTCATCCGCTTGATCTGGGCGATGACGCCCAGCCGCAGAGTTTTCGCGCAGCTCTCGGAGTGTTGCTTGACCAAGAATCAGTGCAGGGCGTTATCGTCGTGCATACTCTGCAGGCAATGTCGTCGGTTGACGAAGTTGCACGCGTGGTTGCTGAAGCGCGCAATGCGCACAGCGGCAAGCCCGTGCTCACCGTCGGCTTCATGAATCGCTTTTCCAAAGATGCGCTCCATGTACTCGAACAAAATGGCATTCCTGACTTTTCCGACGTGCACCGCGCCGTCAAAGCAATGAAGATGCTGATACTGCGCGGAGAACGGCTCGCGAAGAAATAAGTAAATTGAATAACTAAATTAATTAGTTTCTCAAAAATCGGCGAATCTCATTTTCACTGGTTCCACTCCAACTTATACCGCAGCAGCGCGGCGATGCCACCGAGGCCGTCAATCTTTTTGCCGCCGTCGTGGGATGAGCTGATAAGGTTGATGGTGGCTTTCATGTTCTCTGCGCTTCGAAGCACCGCGTCCACTTCGTCGTATTTTTTGTGCTCTTTGGCTGTTCTGATAAAATCTTCAGTGACGAGCACGGTTTCCACCGCACCCTGCGCAACGGCATTTTTTACATCACGGAATCCGTAGGTTACTTTTCCTTGCTTGCTAATCTCTTCGAGCACTTTTTCAGCCAGTGCAATTTCTTTTGCCACGCGGTCCTGTTTCAGCACGCTCATCACCTCAGGTCGCTTGATGACTTCATTAAAAGCAGTTTCATCAACTGATGAGCAGGTCGCAAGCACGGTTTTGTGCTTGAGTTTTTCGTCGGTAATCCGCACGGCGAGTTCTTCTTTCCAGAATGCCGGGCTGGCAAGGATGATGCTGTCATACTTGTTTCGCTCATCGTATTCTTTAATCGCGTTGATGACTTCTCCATAAAATTCTTTTTTCGACTCGGTTGCCCCTGCGCCCGCGCCTGCTTTTTTAGCAACATCACCAGTCAGTTTCACGAGAAGCTGGTAGCCGAAATGTTTGAGCTGTGCAAGGTATGCTTCTTCCCGGTCAACGACACACAGGAGAATTTTTGGGCCGTGGTCCTCGGTTGCTTCCTTGAGCCGCTGCAGCTGAAACTGGTGCCATACTGGCTTGATGATGCTGACAATAGTGTGCTCTTCAATAGCAAAAGTGTGGTGCGAGCCTCTGCTCACATCTTCAGGCCCTTCAATAATAATGCCATTGGCCCGAAGCGCATCGCCCTCAAGACTTATTTTTTCCACCTTGATGCTAAGAAACACCGGCTTTTTGACCACTGCAGCATTCCGGTCAGTTTCGCCGCCTATTTTTATCTTGCGTAGCGTGGTGCCTGCAAGAATGTCTCCCTCGTCGATAACTGTGTTGAGGTACCAGAGGTCGTTGAGGTTGTCAACCTGTACCTTAACCGTACCCTGTTTGAGGTGAGAATGAATAATTTTCATCGTGAGGGGAGAGTAAGGCAGGTGAGTTTTGTTTTTGCCTCACTTCTGCTTGCTTTTGTCCCGAATGGAGTGATTGCGCCTGTTTTTGCGTTGATTGCCTTGTTTTGCCGAGAATTAATAGAAAAACATTTATATAAAAAGTTATTTATTTTATAAAGGCATTACAAGGTGCGATAATGGTCTTTGGGAAAAAAGAGGCAACTACAAAAAAAGCTCAGTCAACGGGCACCGGCGCAGCCGTGCTGATACTGCTCATTGCTGCGCTCATCATCATTTACATTCTCTTCCTGCCGCCGCAGGCGCGCCAGGAAATTCTCCAAGAGCAAGGCACCGGGCAAATCGGTTCTGGTGCGGGCTTTAAGGAGCTTCTCATCGAATCGCCGGGAAAAATTGAAGTGCTCCAGTCCGGCTCTGTCGAGCATAATCTTCCCGCGGTGAATCTCTTTAGTACCACACAGGCCGTGGTTATCAAGACCATTTCCAGTGTGTATACCAAGCATGGCTGGCTTGACAGCCAGTCTGCTAATGTCACTTTTGCCCTTGAAAATGTGGCGAGCACCGACAACGTGCTGTTGAGCTTTGCCCTGCGCACGACGCGCGGCCGGCTCATCATCAAGCTGAATGGCTATGAAATCTTCAACAGCGAACCCCGTCCAACAATGGAGCCCGTGCGCATTCCCCACGAGCTTCTCAAGGAATCAAACCTGCTTACGTTTGAAGCGTCAGAGGTCGGCTTCAAGTTCTGGACCACCAATGAGCACGAGCTTGAAAACCTCAAGCTCACTGCAGAAGTGACCGATGTTACCACGCAGGAAGCCAAGACCGTGTTCCACGTGACCACCACTGAAAAAGACAACATCAACCGCGTGTTCCTCAAGTTCATTCCCGAGTGCACCCAAGACAAGATTGGCGTACTGGATGTTTTCCTGAACAACCACAATGTCTTCTCCGCAGTGCCAGACTGTGGTGTGTTGCGGTCGATTGAGCTGGCGCCGGAATACCTCATCAGCGGCGAGAACGCGCTGCTGTTTAAGACAGCAAAAGGTGTGTATGTCATTGACCTCATTCAGGTGAAAGCACAGCTCAAAGAAATCAGTTATCCCTCCTATTATTTTGACATCAAGCCAGAAGTGTATGATGCTATTGTCCACGGCGGTGTGGTTGAGCTCACACTAGAATTTTCCAATGATGTTGACCGGAAGTACGCCGACCTGTTTGTAAACGGCCATGCGCAGAGCATTGCAACAACGGCAAACAAGGCAGTCCTTCCAATTACTCCCTTTGTTGCTCCGGGCAACAATGTCGTTGAAATCCGGCCGCGCACAACGCTGGATGTGGCTAATCTCCGTGTTGTTGCACGATAGTTTGTCAACGATACTTTCCCGTAGTTCACGCAAAAAAGAGGAGGTCTTCTTCTGACCTCGTTCGAGGTTTTCCATGGGTTTTCGCGACAAGGCACAGGCGGTCAAGGATTGGGCAACAACATATAATCCGACTCGCGAGCGCCAGCAGTGGGAAAAAATAAAGACTGGAGTTAATCACGCCGGCGCCGGCATGGTCGGGCTTGCAGCGCGTTCGCGTGAATACATTGCGCCGGTGGACATCAGCCCGATACGGTTCCTGTTATTTTTGCTCATTGCGCTTGCTGTTCATCTGGTGATTGAGACGCAAACGAGCAACATTTTTTCCGTTGAGCGAGTTGCAGGCCATCTGCTCATCGCGTTTATTCTCTGTCCGTTTCTTCTTGGGATTTCGCTGCGCGAGCGGTTTGAAGAACTGTTTACTGTTTTTTTGATTGCACTCTTTTTGCCCCTCATTTTTATGTGGATTTCAACCGGGCTTTCATGGGCAGGCCTTGATGTGCACGTCAGCATTTTTTCCTACCTCACCAATCTTTTTTTTGTGCCGGTATGGATTTATTACGCAATATTCCAAGAGCATGTTGACCCGCGCTGGGGTTCCCATTCATTGAAAAACTTTTTTGGCACGCTCATTCTACTGTTCTGGATCGCCATAATTCTCATCTCACTCATTCAGCATCTCCAAGACAACAATCTCGAGCAGAAATTCCAATGGGGTGACATTTCAGCGCAGTACAAGCAAACCGCAGCAGAGCGCGTGAAAGAGCTTCCGAGCATGTTCAAAACTGCTGCCGCCATCTTCGGCGGCAAAATCACTGAACTGTTCAAGCGGCCGATTCAATACGCTGTCGGCGATGATTATTTCATTGGCAACGTGGAAAAAAGCAAGGAAGAAAAAGTCGGCGTGTATCTCGAAAGTATGCGCGCTGCTGCGCCACAATTCTTTGAAGACGAGCCGGTTACCGTCTGGGGCATTCTCAAGGCCAAAACCCTGCAGCCCGACAAGATGATTCATGTGGTTACCGAATGTGTTGCTATTCCTCTATCACCTGTTGCAGGGCTGCAAAACCGCATCATCGGCGATGCAAATCCGGAAAACCCATCATCCTTACAACTAGTTGCGGATGTTGCGAATTTTGAGCAGCTCGACCTTTCCTGTGAATTCCCACCAGGACTGCTGCAGCGCGGCTCGCGGAAAATCGGCTTCAACACAACCTTCAATTTCAACACCGATGCATATCTAAAATCTTATTTCATGGATCAAGACCGGATGCGTTCGCTCGTGCGTGAAAATATCAATCCACTCACCCAGTATGGCATTACTGATCCAACACCGATCGCGATATACACCAATGGTCCGGTCGGTATTGGCATGGAGACAACACGCACCGAAAACGGCGCACTGATTCCGGTCACGATCACGAATCTTTTCCGTCTTGGAATAACGATAGAAAACAAATGGGAAGGTCGCATTCAATCCGTGCGTAGTGTGCTCTTCCGCTTGCCTGCCGGCACTCATATCGTGGCAGATTCATGCGACTTTAACGTCGAGGAAGTTCCCTGTGCTCCCGACCTTCCGCTCTGCGGAGATATGGGTGCGGGCACGGACGCAACCGTGATCTATGCCGTCAGCCCCAGCTCACGTCGAGATCCCAGCGGCACGGTTGCAAAGAGGGGTTTGGATGTGGTCAACCGGCTGTTTGCAGGCGAACGGCGCAAGTACGTTTCCTTGACTTGTAAAATCAGTTTTGACAATGTCGAAGCAGTGCTCGGCAACACACCGCTTGCTACCCAGTACTTCAAAACGTCAGTTGCATACGATTATGTTCTTGAAAAATCCATTTCAATAACGCTCAAGCCGGTAAAAGATTTTCTGCCCGCAGCTCCGGACCATGGTGTGGTTGGTCCGGGAATTACTTCCGGCTTTGAACCCGAACCATACGAAGTGCCGAAATCAGAGGAGGACGCGCTGCGAAAAATCTGGCAGACCTACCACAACGATATTGCTGCAGCAAACCAACAGAGCGGTGTGCCAAAAGGGCTGATTATGGCGCTCATCGCTGCAGAAACAGGCGACACTAATCCCAACAAAATATCCACCACCGGTGCAGCAGGGCTGGGACAGTTTACCTATCAATCAAAATTCTTTTCCACCATCAGAAAATGTTGTGTGAAAGAAGCAAGCGAAAGTTCGCCGAATTACTGCGCCAACGAGCGTCAGCGCTGTGGCAATGATGCATGGTGCGCTATCGGCGGTTATTCATGTAGCCCTGACCAGAACGACCCACTCTACGACGACCGGTTTAATGCGCAGCATTCAATTTTTTCAATTGCCGAGCGCCTTGCAACTGACATTCGTACCTACAACAAATATGCTGCACGCATCGAATTTGCGCTGGTATCATACAATGCCGGCGGTGCCGTGGTCACTGCAGCAGTCAAGCAGACCGGCAGCGGCAATCCTTCATGGCCTGAAGTGTCTGCACAGATTACCCCCTCACTCATCCAGTCTTCCCACAAAACCTACGCTAACTGGCAATGGGCTGCGCTTCAAGGAAAAGCACGTGAAATCAACAACTATGTTAAAAAAATAACCTCCTTGAGCGAAAAAGCAGAAGCAATTTCCGAAGGTGAAATTGCATGAGCCGCCCCTTTTGTATCAGTATTGTCGGAATTTTTGCTCTTGTGCTCCTGCTGGCAGGATGCCAATCTCTTTTCAGCAGAGGCCAATCCGGTGTTGTTCCGCTTCCGGTGCACGTCGGAAAAACCGGACTTGAAATGAGTTTCCTTGAAAATCTTCCGCCTGCGCAGGCCTTTTCTTCAACTCCCACAACAGAATCAATTTTTCCGGTTGCCGTCAAACTCGCCAACAAGGGCGCTGCCGACATTATCGAAGGATACCTCTCTGTTGGGCTTGAAAAAGATTACCTTGAGTTGAAGGACTGGAACATAGAAGGGCAGGAGGCGTTTCACGTCGGCACGAGCAGCGAAAACATCGCCTTTTCCCTTCCTGGCAGGTCGGCGCTTGATCCGGTTGGCGAGGAAGATGTCGTTGCGCTTAGTGTTAAAGCATTGCCGCTTGATACTCAATCCCAGACGCACACATCGACAATCATCATGACCGCGTGTTACCAGTACGAAACACTGTCGGCTGCCGAGGTATGCATTAACCCCGAACTATTTACCACCAAACCGATTGAAAAAATCTGCCAGCACGGCGTTACCAGCATACGCCAAGGCCAAGGAGCGCCGATTGCGATTACGGGCGTTGAAACAAAAATGCTTCCGGGCCCCGGCGTGAGCATACTACCTCAATTTTTGATTACCCTTGAAAATGTGGCGAAAGGCCAGGCGCTTAATCCGCGTTCAGTTGCGCAGGCGTGTTCCTCATTGCCGCTCACCCACGACGACTGGAACGTCCTTGCACTCTCAGACCTTCGGTTTTCACGGTTTTCGCTGGCGCATGGTGATTTTGACTGCTCGCCTGCGCCGCTCCGCCTACGCGATGGAAAAGCTACCCTGCGCTGCACGCTTAAACCCAATCTCCTGCGCAAAGAGGAAGGCGCCTTCAAGACAACCCTGTTCATGGCGCTTGAGTACGGCTACACGTTTTCCGTTTCAAAAAATATTCAAATTGACAGAATTGTGCAATGACGTCACAACATTTAAATAACTGGAAACCAAAAATGGCACCTATGTCAAAAAAGAGGATGCGTATACTCCCTATTTTTTCTCTCTTCACGCTACTATTTGTTTCACTTTTTATTTCCAGTTGTTCATCATTAAACCAACGAGGCCGTGGTGTTGAAGACTTCAATTTTCATACCGGTACGCAGGGCATGGAACTGCGGTTTCTTCAGGGCAATCCTCCACAGCGGCTCTATGCAGGCGACCCGCTGAACGTGCTCGTCGAGTACGCCAACAAAGGTGCGTACCCGGTTGTTGACGGCAGGCTGTACCTGACTGGGTTTGACCGAGAATACCTGCGGTTCGACCGCGAAGAAGTAATTGGTTTCGGTGCTGAAGGAAAAAGCGCGCTCAATCCCGAAGGCATGATTTCAGAACTTGCCGAATTCAAAGATCCCGCAGTAAGCATGCCACCGGAAACCGACGCGTTTCGCCAAATCATAAAAGCAACCGCCTGCTACAGCTACAAGACCTTTGCGTCACCCATGGTGTGCATTGACCCTGACCCGCTGAACATTGAGCCGGCAGACAAAGTATGCCTGGTGCAGAATGTGGGTATGAATTCCCAAGGCGCTCCGGTTGCGGTAAAATCAGTTGACGTTGATGCTGCGCGCGGCCGCGTCCAGTTCAAGATTACGGTGCAAAACGTGGGCGGTGGTACCGTGATTGAAAGCAGAAACGGCTACGTTCCCCTTGATCGGTGCCAAGCGTTGTTGTCCCGCGATGAAATCGACAAGGTTGAAATCCGCGCATTCCTCTCTCAAAATCAGGCGCTCGACTGTAAGCCTGCAGTGATTCGCCTTGTCAACGGCAAGGGATTTGCCTACTGCAGCTTTTCCGGCCTTGACCCGCGCGCTGATGCGTACATGACCGCGTTGAGCATTGAGCTTTCCTACGGCTACCGAAATTCCGTTGCAACAACAACTGATATTCTCAGCCTGCCCGGCAGCAATGACCGTTTGCTCCCAAGCCGGTATCTTTTCAGACGATAACTTTGCGATAAATTTATAAATCCCTTTTCTTCTTGTTTCTTGTTGTGTATCAAAGAAAGAGGTCTCAAAGATGAAACACCCGCGCATGCCTGTTCTTGTTGTTCTTTTTGCTCTTCTTGCTTTTTCGCTCACCCTTGCCGGCTGTGCAGAGCAGAAGCAGGGTATTTCCACGTCTACGCCGTTTCTCGGCGGCACCAATGGGCTGCTTGTTTCCTTTGTGCGTGAAGCACCGCCCGAGTCAATTACTGACGATGGCAAATACCCATTTGGCGTTGCGATCCAGCTTGAAAATGGCGGCGAAGCCGACGTGCCGTTTGGCGGCGGCTATGCAGAAATTGTCGGCATTAACCCCGTTGATTTTGGCCTTCCGACCCAAGCGTACCTTCGCAGCCCACTCTTGAAAGAAGGAAAACTTTCAGGCGCCCGTAAAAACTTTGACGGCACCGTCATTCCCGGCATGCAGACGGTTGTACAATTTCCCTTTGACCCATCAAAACAAATTTCCATGCTGAAATATCTTCCCAATCTTTATGGCAACACCAATGTAAACGTCCGCGCGAATGTGTGCTATGATTACCGCACCAAAACAACCACAAAAATATGTGTCAAGCAAAACCTTCTGGCGATTGAGGAAAAACCACCATTGTGTCTGGTCAACGAGCCAAAGAATCCGCAGAACTCCGGTGCGCCCGTTCACATTACTGCGATGAGTGAAGCACCGATTGGTGAGGACAAAGTTCAGCTGACCTTTACGATTTCCCATGTTGGAGCCCCGACTGATTCATTCTTTGCCGTTGGCTCGGATTGTGACGACAGCATTACCAACCCACAGAAATACGTTGTCTTTGTCAATGTGACGTCTGATGTGAACGGGGCATTTGCTGACTGCTCAGGCCTTGAAGACCCTGCAGAAGGCGCAATTGTTGGCCCCAAGGGCGAGCGCCACGGCGGCTTTGTGCGGATGTACCGCGGCCAGCCGAGAACCGTCACCTGCACCATTGACCTGTCCCACGTCGAGAGCACGTTTGAAGAACTGTTTGAAGTTGAGCTCCTTTACCGCTATATGCAATCCATCGAGAAGCCGATGCTGATACGTGATGTGTCAGTTTCTAATTGAGATGAGAACGGCTCCAACGCTTGTTTATTCTTTTCTTATTCTTTTTTAAATTAACTGAACTATAGAAGCATCTTCTAATATCTGTATCGTATTTATTATTGGTATGTGTGCGTCTTGATTTGATATCAATCGGGGCAACTCCGTACATCCTAAAAGTATTCCTTCGGCTCCCCTGTTCTCAAGTTTTTCTATAATCGTTCTCATTTTTTCCTTATCATCCTCTCTAATTTTATTATTGATTATTCTTAGAATACATTCACTTACAAACCGCTGATCAATTTCGTTTGGAGTTATTGACTCAATACCTCCTTTTTTGAGTTCAGTGGCATGAAGTCCAGATTGAATTGTTTTAGTAGAGCCAAGAATCCCTACTTTTGTACGTTTCATTTCTCTGCACTTTTTTGTTGTTTCTTCTACAATGCTCAAAATCGGCGCCCTTGATTTTTCTCTCAGTTCATCAATAAAGATATGAACTGTATTGCAGGGAATAACAATAAAATCTACATCTAACCTATTCGGGCGGTGTACTGACTCCAGCAACAAATCTAAGTGTTCTTGAGATGGGCCTCCCTTAATCAGGCGTTCTTCTGCTTTCTGAGAAATTGGTAGATTATCGAGTACAATGTGTGGCTGTCTTTTTGTAAAGAGTTTGAACTTCCTATTTACATTAAGGCAAAACGTACATCCTGTTTCAGGCCCGAGTCCTCCAATAACTCCTAAGATTCTTTGTTTCATTTTGTACACCGGTCGAGTACCTGTTGCAGCCTGCTTGCGAGAGGACCTCGTTCTGTTTTCTCTACGGTCTTGTCGTAGAGCCTGATTACTTGGTTGAGAAATTTCTCGTATGGCTGTGTTGCTTGTTCACCAAATTGTTCGTGAGCTGAAGCTATTTTATTCGCGGCATTTTCATCTGGCTGAAGCATGACTCTTTCTCCAAGGTTGGTGCAAAAGTAGGGGGCAGCGCGAAGTCTTTTCGGATCAAACGTTCTGCCGGGCGTTACATAGATAAATCCTATTAGGTCATCAAACCGTCGTTGGAATTCTTTGTCAAATGACCGTTCGTCCGAGTTCTTGCTTCCGTTGAGTGCCCAACCAACTTTGAGATTTACCTGCTGTTCCTGATTGAACCAACGCATATCAGTTAGTTCTCTTCTCATGTAGTCATGAGGTGCTTCTATTGTTCTAAGAATATCTCTGTAAGTTGGAGCTTGATCTATCTCTGAAGCTCGTGCTATGTGCCACCCAGAAAAGCCCATATTTTCTATGGCTCTTTGCAGTGTTTCTTGGTAGCGCCCTGCTAATTCATCGACCGAGTGAGCGTCAAAACCATTACTGATTGCGTGAGTATCTGCGACGAGAATATGCTTCGGTACATCAAGTTGTTCTCCGCTAAGAACCATGCTCAAAATATCAATAGGCAAACCTGCACTAAGCAGGGGAACCCCATTACAGAGGCCAACACCAAAATAGAGTGTATGTGCCTCTGGTATGTCAGACATTCCAGCCAACGATGGCTGGGTCTCAACCAGGGGCTCTTGGGTGATAAATCGAGCTATATCTTCTTTGCTTCTGATGCGTGATTGGTTTTTCATGGTATCTCAACGACAAGAAGTGGCGGTACCCTAATGTACTTGATTGAATAAAATACGAATATTAAGCAATAAATTTATATATTGTTGAATATTATTCAAGTTTTATGAAGAACATAACTGAAAAACTGGTTACCTTGTTCAAAGAAGGCAATTGTACTCCTCAGATAGCTCGCATGGCTAAAAAACTCAAAGAGCCATCAACAACGCTCCATTACAACATCAAGAAGTTAGAAACCGAAGGAGCTATTAAAACCTATAAGGCAGTATTTGACTACAAAAAAATCGACGAAGGATTCTGTGTTTTTGTACTGATTAGTCTCTCACCAGACGAGTACGGAAACCCAGAACATATTGGAAAAGAATTAGCAAAACATCCACAAATAGAGAGTGTTGATATCTGCACCGGTAATTGGGAGATGATTCTCAAAGTGCGAGTTAAAGATCAAGACGCATACTATAATCTAGTAAAAAATGTCATCTCGAGAAAGGGAATTAACAAAATCGTATCATTAACCTCACTTAAACAATTGAAAACTGAATTTGTACTCGTGTGAAGAACAAGCGCGATCTATATTTCTTTATATCTTCTTATCCATCATATCTCCCGCCAGCGCAACCTTCGCCAACAGGGCTTCGAGCTGAATCACATCATCGCTTCCTTCGCTGATGCGGAACTCCGCTTCGCCGCATTCGGCAATGAGTTGCATTTTTTTCCGGTCATCGACTGGTAAGGCAAGAATTTCTTTTTGTATCTGCTTCACAATATCCAGCCCGCTTAATCCATAATCAAGCATCACCTTAAGCAGTTGTTTCCGAGCTTCAACAAATTTTCCGGCAAGTGCGTGTTCGAGCACTTCTTTTAGCTGCGCCGGCTTTGCGTACGAGGCAATAGAATACACCATGTCCTCATCAATTTTTTCGCCCATGGCGGCGCAGCTTTGGAGAATATTCGCAACCCGCCGGACATCCCCTTCAGCAACTGTTACAATAGCTGTGCTTGCTTCAGGGGTGACCGTGAGTTTCTCGCGCGCTGCAATGCCGATGATAATCTCTTTGATATCCTCTGGCTTGAGCGGCTTGAACCTGAATACTGCACATCGGCTTTGCACGGGCTCAATAATTTTTGACGAGTAATTACAGCTGAGAATAAACCGCGTTGTCTGCGTATAATTTTCCATGGTTCTACGCAGTGCCTGCTGTGCCTCCCGTGTCAGGGCGTCGCATTCGTCGAGATAAATAATCTTGAATGGCACATCACCAATCGCTTTTGTGCGCGCAAAATCCTTGACCTTGTGCCGCACGACGTCTATGCCGCGCTCGTCGCTTGCGTTCAGCTCGAGAAAATTATTTCGCCATTCCTCACCAAACATCTTTCTTGCTATGACAAGCGATAGTGTCGTTTTTCCGACGCCGGGCGGCCCAGCAAAGAGCAGGTGCGGAAGGTTTTTCTGCTCGACCAGCAGCCGTATTTTAGAAACAATCTCCTGCTGGCCATGAATTTCATCAAACGTACCCGGGCGATATTTCTCAGTCCAAATAGCATAGGTCTCATCCATTGGCGACCTGACTCACTGAGAAATTATACGACGTCTTCTTCAGCAATGACCATGAAGTCTCCCACCGCAATGACTGCGCTGTAAGGAATCAGGACGTTGCCGTCTTTGTCTTTTTCCAGCTCGAGCTTCTGCGAGTAGGGCGTTGGGCCCGTCAGCACAATATGGATAAGCTCACCGGTTTTGGTTTCAAAAATAACGTCTCCTACTTCACCAAATCGCTTGCCGGTCTTAGAAACAACTGTTTTTCCGATAATCTGTTTTGAAAGGCTTTTGTCATCGTCCGCCATTGCTATCCCCTCGATCGTGTTGCTGGTCTCCCTCTTTTTTATAAATCTCTAAAACGGGTAGTACTATTTAAATTTTTCTTTTAAAATACTCAGAATAACTTAGAATACATTTAAATAATAGTCTCGCATTAAAAAGCACATGAGCATCGAGGAACGTTTTGGCCTCATCAAAGAGGTTGGCGAGGAAATTCTGACTGAAGAAGAGCTGCGCGAGCTGCTGGTACAGAATAAGCACCCGGTGGCATACGATGGCTTTGAGCCCAGCGGCACCATGCACATTGCCCAAGGCCTGCTTCGGGCAATCAACGTCAACAAGATGCTTTCTGCAGGATGTACGTTCACCATGTGGGTTGCCGACTGGTTTGCGTGGGCCAACAATAAGCTCGGCGGCGACCTCGACAAAATCCATGTGTGCGGCGAGTACATGATTGAAGTGTGGAAAGCATGCGGCATGGACACAGGCAAGGTGAAGTTTGTCTGGGTTTCAGAGAAGGTCAATGACCCTGAATACTGGAAAATTGTCATGGAAGTTGCCCGGCACTCAACGGTACAGCGTATCCTGCGATGTAGCCAAATCATGGGCCGGAGTGAAAAAGACGTTTTGCAGGCATCACAAATCCTCTACCCTTGCATGCAGTGCGCTGACGTGATGTACCTCGACGTGGACATCTGCCAGCTCGGCATGGACCAGCGGAAAGTCAACGTGCTTGCGCGTGAGCTTGGGCCAAAACTCGGATTCAAAAAGCCCGTCGTTGTTAGCCACCATATGCTCATGGGCCTTGGCCAGCCGCCGAAATCAGACCTTGACTCCATTGAACGCGCCACCGAGCTCAAGATGTCAAAATCAAAGCCACACACCGCCATCTTCATGACTGACACTCCCGATATGGTGCGCGAAAAAATAATGAAAGCCTACTGCCCGGTCGGCGTCACGTTTGAAAATCCGCTCATGGAATACGCAAAATACATCATCTTTCCCAAACAAAACACTCTTTCCCTTACCCGTCCGGCGAAATTCGGCGGCGACATCACACTGCCAACCTATGCAGAACTTGAACAGCTCTACGCTGCCGGAAAACTCCACCCCATGGACCTCAAGACCGCGGTTGCAGAAGCCCTGGTGAATCTGCTCGCGCCGGTGCAGAAGCATTTTGCCAGCGGCAAGCCGCAAAAACTCCTCGAGCAGATACGCTCCTTTGATATCACCCGTTAAAAAAAGTAAAAAAGTAAAATAAGCATCAAACTATCAAAACCAAGAGGTGTCGTGTGTCCCGCATCAGTGCCGTGCAGAACTTATTGCGCGCCAAAAAAATCAGCGGCCTCATCATGAGCAATCTGCATGACGACGTGCCGAACCCCAACATTTTCTATTTTCTCGGCGCGCAGGCAAATGGGCTCGTCGTCATTCCTGCAGCACGCTCTCCGTTGCTTTTTCTCTCGCCGCTTGAAGAAGCCCCACGGCTGAACGCGCGCGTGCGCATCACTCGCTATTCATCACGAAAAGACCTTACCTCCTTGCTGAAAAAAGAGCTACGCGGCGCAGCCATCGGCGTTGATGCTGCCCATTGCACTGCCCAAACCTATCTCGCGCTCAAGCGCCTCACCGGGAAAAAACTTGTTCCTGCATCCGACCTTGTTGACACCTTGCGCAGTGTGAAAAGCCCCAGCGAAGTGCGCATCATGGAAAAAGCATGCAACATCAGCGATGCAATTCTTCGTTCATGCATCCAAAAATTCCGCTCGTTTACCACAGAAAAAGACGTCGAGGAATTTCTGATTGCCGAAACAAAAAAAAAGGGATGCGAACTATCATTTCCTCCGATTGTTGCTTCCGGTGCGCATGCGGCATGCCCGCATTATCACGCAAAAGCAGCCAAACTTGCGCGTGGTTTTTGCGTTCTTGATTTTGGCGTACGCTATCGCGGATACTGCACTGACACCACGCGAACTATTTTTATCGGCTCTCCCACCCAACACGAGCGTGATGTGTACGATCGCCTGCGCATTGCGCAGGAATTACTCATTGCGCAATCCGTGCCCGGCACGCAGTGCGGCGCCTTGCACGAAAAAGCAGTTTCCCTTCTGGGGCCGTTTGCAAAATACTTCATCCACAGCCTCGGCCACGGTGTTGGCTTGGAAATTCATGAAGCACCCGGCGTTGGCGCGCCATCTAAAACAGTGCTCAAGAAGAATATGGTCATCACGATTGAACCAGGTATCTACCTGCCGAATGAGTATGGCATTCGCATCGAGGATACGATACTTGTTGGAAACGAGCCACGCTCACTGACGCGCATTTCAAAAGAACTCATCACTATCGATTAAAACTGACTAAACCTAAACTAATAAATTAAAAATGTAAAGAAAAAGAAATAAAAAAAGAGAAATTTTATCTTCTCTTTCTTCGTCCGCCGCGGTTCATCTTGACGCAGGCGACGTTTCCTTTCTTATCAATAAAATACAGGTGGCCTTGTTTTCGCTTGACGCCCACTTTGGCGACAACCGTCTGGGTTACCTTACCTTTTTTTCGTCCGCGTGCCATTTTTGCGCAGGCGACGTTTCCTTTCTTGTCAAGAAAATATAAATACCCTGATTTTCGCTTAACCGCGGTATTCGCTACAATCGTTGCCATGGTTGTACCTCTTTTTTCGTTGTTTAGTATCGTCAGGAATTCAACTGAACCCCCTTCCTGTCGAGAATATACGCATCTCTCCTTAATAAAGTTTTTGTTTGGCATGGAAAAAACAGAAGGTTTATATAGCTCTTCGGCGATTCTGTCGTCATGCCTTCAACCAACGACGAAGATATTCTGAACAAAGTCATGGCACATTATACTATCGATGTTTCTGCCGTTGAAGAAGAAAATCGGGTGCTCCGCGAGACCGTTAACAGCCTGAAAGACGAGCTGGGCAAGTTCAACAAAACCCCTCTTTTGATTGCTGAAGTGAAAGAACTTATCGGCGAGAACGTGATTCTCCGGCTCAATAACGGCAATGAATTTTTTGTTGATGTTTCTTCGGCGTGCAGTGACGCGCGGCCGGGCGACACGGTTCTGGTCGAGCAGCGCAACCTTACCGTCGTCAAAAAACTGTCAAAACAGAAAAAGTTTAACGTTGAAAAATTTGTCATCATCGAAAAGCCAACTATTTCGTGGGAACAAATTGGCGGCCTTTCAGTGCAGGCCAATGAAATTCGTGAAGTTATTGAACTTCCCCTGCTAAAGCCGGAGCTGTTCAAAAAAGTCGGCATCTCGCCACCAAAGGGGATTCTGCTGCACGGTGAGCCGGGCACGGGAAAAACGCTGCTCGCAAAGGCGGTTGCGGCATCGACCAATTCCACGTTCATTGAAATTGTGGGCTCTGAGCTGGTGCAGAAATTTATTGGCGAGGGCTCAAAGCTCGTCAAGGAAATTTTTGCCTTGGCACGGGAAAAAGCCCCCTCAATCATTTTCATCGATGAAATCGACGCCATTGCCGCGACGCGCATTGACATCGGCACGTCCGGCGAGCGCGAAGTACAGCGCACATTCATGCAGCTGCTTGCTGAAGTGGACGGGTTCAAGCCGTTGGGCAATGTCAAAATAATCGGCTGCACCAACCGCAAGGATATTCTCGACCCGGCCATTATGCGGCCCGGCAGGCTTGACCGGATAATTGAGGTACCACCTCCTTCGGTTGAGGGCATCAAGGAAATTTTCAAGATTCACACAGCGCCGATGAAGCTCGCAAAAATAAATATCGATGAACTCGGCGTGCTGATGACTGGTTTTTCCGGCGCCGACATAAAATCCGTGTGCACCGAAGCAGGCTATTTTGCCATCCGTACCGATCGGTTCATCGTCAGCCAGCAGGATTTCAAGAGCGCCATTGAGAAAATCAAAAAAGCGAAGAACGAGGATCCGACGGATCACCGCGCAATGTTTGGGTAAATTTTCATATCTCTTTTTTTCCGTATTCTTTAGAACTAAAAAAGAAATAAAAATGCACAGCTCAGCAGTTACTTCCCTCTGCCACTGCGGCACGGGTGTTCACTTAATCACGGCTGTGCAGCATGAAGAATGGTGCACTAGTATTTAAACCTTTATCAGTATGCTCCATCCCCATCAAATTTTTAAACAAAAAATCAATTGTTCTTTCTATGGATTACCGTGATCATATCCTCCAGATGGTGAGCATGAAAGGCCCGATTTTGCCGGCACACATAAACCGTGACCTGAAGCGCGACCTCATTTTCACCGCCGCCATGTTGTCCGAGTTGGTGGACAACAAAAAAATGAAGCTCACCCGGCTCAAGGTCGGCGGCTCACCGTTGTATTACCTTCCCGGACAGGAGCACCGGCTCCAGTATTTTTCAAAACATCTCCATGAAAAAGAGCAAAAGGCCTACGAACTTTTGCGCACCAATAAAATTCTTGCCGACCGCGAGCAGGAGCCAGTGATTCGCGCGGCGCTGCGTGAAATTAAAGATTTTGCCATGCCGCTTGATGTGACCACCGGCGGCGCAACCACCTTGTTCTGGAAATGGTATCTCCTGCCACCTTCTGAAGCAGAAACACTCATCAAGGAAAAAATGCTGGGCGTGCAAACCCCCACAGCATCAGTGCCCTCTGTTTCGCCAGCATCTTCTTCGCCTCTCTCTGCAATTCCTTTTCCCCTCTCTTCGTCGCCATCGTCGGTTTTTGATGCGATTCAGGAGCATAAAAAACAGCTGCTGCAAGAGCTTAGCAACGTGCCTCAACAGATTCCTGTTTCTGAACAAAAACAACCACCTACCCCCTTGCCCTCCTCACCACATTCGTCATTGCTTTCATCCTCTCAACCAGTGCCGGTGGTAGTGCCCTTGCAAGAACTCGTTGCCGGCAAAAAACAGAAAAAGAAAAAAACAGAAAAAGAAAAACGCGTAGAATTCAGTGATCACCAAGAACTGCAGCAAAAACTCAGCGAAGAACAAGAACTGTTCGCGCCGCTTGCCGAGCCAACCGATGACGATTTTTATCACACAGTCAAAAAATACTTCGACGCCAATACCATCATCATCAAAAAACTATCCATCATCAGAAAAAACAGCGAGCTTGAAGCAGACATCAGCGTCGCCAGCGCAGTCGGGCCACTTGCATTTTACTGTCGGGCAAAAAACAAACAGCGCTGTTCAGAAGGAGACCTGAGCACCGTATTTCTTGAGGGTCAGCGCAGAAAATTACCCGTGCTGTTTCTCATCACCGGTGAGATTACAAAAAAAGCAACAACCTTATTAAGCAGCGAGTTTACCACAATCACTATCAAAAACCTATAGGTGGGGCATGGGAACCAAACTCAAAGACCTCGTCATCAAACAGCCAATCACCATTGACGAGCTGAAAAATAAAACACTCGTCGTTGATTCGTTTAACGTTCTGTACCAGTTTCTGACGACGATTCGCATGGGAGACGGTTCGCCGCTGCGGGATTCAGCAGGAAATATCACCTCGCACCTGAACGGCCTTTTCTATCGCACAACCAACTTGATGAACCGTGGCCTGCGCCTTGCGTTTGTTTTTGACGGCAAGCCACCGGCGCTGAAAGCGCAGGAACGTGAGAAGCGAAATCAGGCAAAAATTGAGGCGCAAAAAAAATATGAGCACGCCGCTGCCGAAGAAAACATCGAGGACATGAAAAAATATGGGGCGCGCACCGCCCGCCTGACAAGCGAGATGGTGGCTGAGGCAAAAAAACTCATTGAAGCGCTTGGCCTGCCCGTTATTCAGGCGCCTTCGGAAGGCGAAGCGCAGGCAGCTTTCATAGTGGCGCAGGGCGATGCCTTTGCTGAAGTCAGTCAGGATTACGACTGCGTTGTCTTCGGCGTTCCCCGCCTTGTGCGAAACCTCACAGTGTCTGAAAAGCGAAAACTGCCGAGCAAACTTGCATACCAAACCGTGGCGCCGGAGCTAATCACACTGAAAGATAATCTCAAATCATGGGGCATTTCACAGGATCAGCTCATTGCCCTTGCTATGCTCGTTGGCACTGATTTTAACCCGGGCGGCATTCACGGCATCGGCCCGAAAAACGCGCTGAAGCTGGTGAAGAAACATGACACCCATTTTGACGCGCTCTTCAAAGAAGTCAAATGGAGCGACCATTTTGACACTGACTGGCACGAAATATTTGACACGTTCAAGCACATTCCGACGACAACCGATTATGCGCTTTCGTGGAAGCCCATCAACACTGAAAAAGTCGTTGAGCTCCTCTGTGAGGCGCACGATTTTTCAAAACAGCGCATTGAAGAGCACCTTGCGAAACTGAGTGAAGCGCAGAAGGGAAAAAAGCAGAAAGGATTGGGTGACTTTTTCTAACATCGCTTTTCCCCTCCTATGTCTCCACAAACTTAATAAGCTCTTTTCTCACCAATCGCCGTATGCAACTTCGAGAAGCCCTTACTGGAAGATTAACTGAAAAAGAATTAGGAATTCTCCGCGCATCCTATGACACTGTTGGCACCATTGCTATTCTTGAAATCTCTCCGCTTCTCAAAAAAAAAGAAACACTTATTGCACAAGCACTGCTCGATACCAACTCGCACATCAAAACCGTGGTGAAGAAAAAAAGCATCAGGAGCGGAAAGCTTCGCCTCCAAGACTACACTCATCTGCTCGGTGAAAAAACCACAAAAACAGTTCACAAAGAAAGCGGGCTTGAGTTTCTCCTCGACATCAAAGATGTTTATTTTTCAGTCCGCCTCTCTTCCGAGCGCCTGCGGGTTGCCCAGCAAATAAAAAAAGGCGAGCTCGTGCTCGTGCTGTTTTCCGGCTGTGCTCCTTATCCCTGCGTTTTTGCCAAGCACAGCCCGGCAAAAATGATTTATGGCATCGAGTTGAACAAAGAAGGCCATTGGTATGGCCGTGAGAATGTGGTGCGCAACCGAATTCAAAATGTGTTTCTCATGCAAGGTGATGTTAAGAAAATCTTGCCGGAGATAACCAGACACCTAACCGGATTGAAATGCTCGCTGAACTCCTCCGAATTCAACACCGTCATGAAACAAAAGCCCTCGTTGGTCGAGCTGTATGTGACCTTCGAAGAATGCATGAGTCCTGTGCTGCTTGAAAAGCGCATCAAAACCCTTATCACCTATAGCATCGAGCCGGTTGTGCACGCGCCGTGGAACGAAAACGGTGAAAGCACCAGCCTTGCTGCTGATGGCACGCGCCTTGCCAGAAACCTGCATCTCTATTTCACGCTCGGCAAGCTGGCCAAAAAATACAACATGAAAGTTATTATCCACGCTGCCCACGAGCATGAAGAACGCAGCGACCACCGGAAACGCATGCTTGAGAATGTTCCCAAACTACACGACTATTTCCGCTGGTTTTATTTCGAGAACATTGTTCGCTCCTGCAGCAAAAGCCTTACCGACCTCCAACAGCTCATTGGCTGCGGCATCAAAAATGTGTGCTTTGACACCTGTCACCTGTATGAAGATTTTAAAGACAATAAACTCATGCTGAAAACAGTTGAAGAATTATTCAACTTGCCGGTCAACCTTTATTTCCATCTTGCGGATTCCGACGGCAGAATCCACGCCATGGAAATCGGCAAAGGAAAGGTTGATTTCAAGCAGATTGTTCCTTTCTTGACGTCAGGCATTGCCGAGATTGACTGCAAAAATTATAAAAAACCTGGTGAGATGATTCGCAGCAGAAATTTGCTCGGTGCGTACCCCAAAAAATTCGATCGGATTCTCATGCCCCTTCCCAAAAGCGCTGAGTCGTTTCTCGGCATCACACTTCAGGCAATCAAGCCCGGTGGCATTATCCATTTCTATGATTTTGCCCATGAAAGCGAAATGCCAAAATCAAGCATTGCGAAAATAGGAAAGGCCTGCGCACAGGAAAAGAAAAAATACCAAATTCTTTCATGGAACGTGTGCGGAACCTATGCGCCCGGGAAACACCGGGTGTGTGTTGACATTCGTGTCTTGAACTAAAAGAATCACGGCCGTATCCACTTGATATCATAATACGTGACTGAATCTTCTTCATCCACCACACCGATGAGCAGGTGTTTTTTGGTGCTGTGCGCCACGCGGTTCTTTGCGCTGAATTCGTACCACGTCATGGTTGAGCCCTCATGCACCGGATACACAATCCACTTGGCGTGGTCTTCGCCCGGCTTGACGCCGCGCTCGTACACGCGAAAGTCAGCGCCGAACTTGAGCGCTGTTTTCACAATAAATCCTCGGTTGCGCAGGTCTTTGAAAACGCAGTACTTAATCCAGAACATCGACTCAATTTTTTCTGCGCGGCGAACGAACTGTTCCTCGCTCATCGGCCTGCCGCGTTTGTCAAGAATGTCCAGTTTTCCTTTTTCAAACAGAAACAATGCCTCGATGAACGTGAGCCGGACACGCTGCCTGCTGATTGCCCCGAATCTGCTCTGTTCGTAGAATACACGCGCTGCATCGGAATTTTCAGTCAGCACACGCTCGGCAACCATGGTTGCCGCGACTTTCTTTTCACTTTTCTTGTCCGTTGTTACGTCTTTTGATTCCTGCTTCTGTTCAATCTTTTCTGGTGTCATAGTATTCTCCACAGCGCTGCGTTCTGCCACGATTTGTGCTGCAGGCAGTGCTGCTTCAATTGTGCTTAGATAAACATAAATGATATTAAAACCTTTGCTTTTGAACAAAAAATAAAAATACGGACCCGGTGGGATGTAAACCAATCTTTTTTGCTGGCGCAAAAAAGCTTGCACAACGATTGGTGATGTGTCGAAACGCCCCAGACCACGGGCTTCTGGCCTATTACCCAATACGGGCCCGGTGGGATTTGAACCCACGACCCCCAGCTTAGAAGGCTGGTGCCCTATCCAGACTAGGCTACGGGCCCATTGATTCTTTCATCTTATTATATTGTTTATAAAACTTTTCCTACTCTCCTGCCTCAATCCATAACCGGTATCGGCAGCGCTTTTTGTTTCTGCAGCATATACCCTGCGGCGATAATGCATATCCCCCCCAGAACCAGATTCATGGTTAGCACTTCGCCGAAGAAAAGGATGCCATATGCCACCGCAAAAATGACTTCGTTATACGAAAATAATCCGTATTCGGCAATGCTCAAATGGCGAAGTGCATAATACATCAAAAACCCGGCGGCAATGCCAACGAGAAAGCCGTACATGCTTCCCATGCTCGCCTGTGCAACTGTTGGAAGCGGGCGAGTGAATGCAATAACAGGAATAAAAATAAGGGAGGAAATAAAATTCTGGTGAAACACGAGTTCAGCAGTTGAATGGTCGTTTATTTTTTTCTTAAAAATAACAATCATCAGCGCGCCCAGCATGGACGAGCCAAGCATCGCGGTCATGCCGATGATATCCTTGTTAGTCAGACTCAATGCGTGTGCGCTGTACATAACAAGAATGCCAACGAATGAAAGCCCGAAGAGGAGCAGCATGCGTTGAGTAACTCGCTCTTTGAGAATAAAAAAACCAAATACCGCGCCCCAAATCGGCCACGTATACAATATAATCACTCCGTTGGCAAGCGACGTGTACATATACGCAACATAAAACAGAAACATCCGCGGCGCATTAATAATTGATGCAAAATACAGCGCGGTGTGCTTTTTACTAAATAATATTGCCCTGCGGAAAAAAATGAAATATGCCAGAAGAACCACAGCAGGAACCGCAACGCGAAAAAACGTCGTGCTCGTCGCCGGCAAGCCAATTGTTTTTGCAAAAATTCCATTCGCTGCGCCCAGTGCACCGGCAGCAAGCATGGCAAGTAACGGTTTTAGTTGCATAGCTGAAACAAACGAGGCAGTGTTTAAATATATTTTGGATGCCACGTTATTTTAAAAACAGTATCCTCTATCAACCCAACAATTTCTTTCCATTCTTCTCAACTGCGTATCACCCCCTTCACCGACCTAAACCTTTTTATACCGGAACTTTGAGAACAGCACCACGAACGCCCATGAGTGCCGAACACCAAAAAACCATTATCGCCGAGGAACTGGCAAAAAACCAGCGCGAGATTTCAGTAGCTGAATTCTTCGAGAAAAACCGTCACCTGCTCGGATTTGACAACAAGCGTAAAGCGCTCCTTACCACCATCAAAGAAGCAGTTGACAACTCGCTCGATGCCTGCGAAGAGGCGCGCATACTTCCTGAACTCATTATTGAAATTATCGACATGGGCAATGACCGCTTCCGTATCATTGTCGAGGATAACGGCCCTGGCATTGTGAAAAAACAAATTCCCAACATCTTCGCTAAACTTCTGTACGGCAGCAAGTTCCACCGGCACAAACAGGCGCGCGGCCAGCAGGGCATCGGCATCAGCGCAGCGGCACTGTACGGCCAGCTCACCACCGGGCGCCCGATTCGTATCCTGTCCCGCATTTCAAAAGGACACCCCGCACACTATTACGAACTCACAATTGATACGTCCACTAACCAGCCGGACATCAAAAAAGAAGAGGAAAAAGAATGGAAAAAAGAGCACGGCACGCGCATTGAGCTGGACATTGAAGGAACCTACCAAAAAGGCCCGCAGAGCGTCGATATGTACCTCAAGCAAACCGCGATTACCAATCCGCACGCGACGCTGATTTACACCACACCAAAAGCAGAACAGATTATTTTCCCACGAGCGACCGAAATTCTTCCGAAGGAGCCGCTGGAGATCAAGCCACACCCGTACGGTATCGAGCTCGGCATGCTCATTAAAATGCTTGGCAACACTGAATCGCGTACGCTGCAAAGCTTTTTCACCACTGAATTTTCACGCGTCGGCCCGGGCACGGCAAAAGAAATTTGCGCCCATGCAAAACTTTTATCAACTATGAAACCGAGTGAAGTAAACCGCGATCAAGCCGAGCGGCTCATTATGGCAATCAAGGAAACAAAAATAATCGCGCCGCCGACTGATTGCTTAAGCCCGATTGGCGCAGATGACCTCAAGAAAGGGCTGAAAAAAGAAATCAACGCAGAGTTTTACTGCGCCACCACACGGCCGCCGGATGTCTATCGGGGAAACCCCTTCCAAATCGAAGCAGCAATTGCCTACGGCGGCGACCAGCCACTTGAAGAATCAGTTCGCGTGCTCCGCTACGCAAACCGTGTTCCTCTTCTGCACCAGCAGGCAAGTTGTGCCGCAACCGAAGCAATTATGGAAACCGCATGGCGGACATATGGTTTATCCCAAAGCAAGGATGCCATTCCCTTTGGGCCAGCAACCATTGTCGTGCATATGTCATCGGTTTGGGTGCCGTTTACCAGCGAAGCAAAAGAAGCCATTGCCCATTATCCTGAAATCATCAAGGAAATAAAGCTGGCGCTGCAAGAGTGCGGCCGTGAGCTTGCACGGTACACCGGCAAGAAAAAGCGGCTCAACGACGAACTCGAGAAGCGCGGCTACATTGAAAAATATATTCCCCACATATGCACTGCGCTGAAAGACTTGCTCGGGCTGAAAGAAAAAGACAAGGAAGAAATCAACAAAAACCTCAAAGAACTGCTCGAGAAAAGCCGTGGTACGCTCGAAAAAATTGAAGATGAAAACGTGGAATACGATGAGGCGTTTGCAAAAATTGGCAAGGAAGAAAAAGTCGAAGAACCCGAAGAAAGCGAAGACTAACACTGGGTAACCACCATGGCAAAAGACACAACACAAGAATCTGAAAATGTTATCAAGAAAATCATTAGTCTCGGCAATGATATCTATCTCAAAATCTTGAAGCAGGTGAACCCGCGCATGGTTATGCCGCTTCGTTCGCTCCAGAACGTGAAATACGACGAAAAAGAAGGCTATTTCGAAGTGGTGGGAAAACTGAAGGGCCGCACGTTGACTGCGTCCACCGTCAAAACGTTTGCACAAACCTTGCTCATGATGAATGAGAGCAAGAAACTCATTGAAACTGATGACATTGCCACCAAGAGGGAGATGTACTACATCAGCAAGAACTGGGGCGATGCGCTGTTCCATGAACAGCCGGAATCCGACACCGTCATGGACGACTTTGAGGCGATGATGGGCGTCAACCGCGAACAAATTGGATTTGTCCCCGAAGAAAAAGGCGGTGCTGTTGCCGGAAAATTGGTTGTTATCGACAAGGATCCTGAGACAGGAAAAGAATTACGTATCGACTGCACGAAGTTCGGTTCTGGGGCATACAGCGTGCCCACCAGCGTGGAGCACCTCGGGTTTGAAACCGATGCAAAATTTATTTTGGCGATTGAAACCGCCGGTATGTTCCAGCGTATGGTCAAACACAACTATTGGAAAAAAGCAAACTGCATTTTGATTTCCATGGGTGGCGTGCCGACGCGAGCATGCCGCCGATTTATCCGCCGGCTTTCAGACGAGAGGCACATTCCAACGTATGTATTCACCGACGGCGATCCGTACGGATACCTCAACATTTACCGCACGCTGAAGGTTGGTTCAGGAAACGCCGCGCACATAAACAAATTCTTTTGTGTTCCTAATGCAAAATTTTTGGGTGTGACACCACAAGATATTATCGATTACAAACTGCCGACGCACCCGCTGAAGGAGATCGACGTCAAGCGCGTCAAGGACGGCATGAAAAACGATCCGTTTGTCCAGCACTACAAAGAATGGCAGAAAGCATTAAATCAATTGGTTAGCATGAAGAAGCGTGCAGAACAGCAGGCATTCGCCAAACACCATCTGAATTTTGTTATGGATACCTACTTACCAGAGAAATTGAAGAACCAGAAGACGTGGCTGCCCTGATTAGAATTTAGAATTACAAATACGCTTTAAAAAATTCTCGTGCCGCTGGAGGCATTTCTGGCTGTGCAGTGCGGTAAGACCACATCAAGCTGCGCATGGAATCGAGCACTGACGGTGCCCCTGCTTCTATTCTGACAATGAAGCGATGGCCACCAATATCGTACCTGCATTGCGCACCGGTTTTTTCGACGGCAAGTGATGGTTGGACAAGGCTGTTGAGAGGACGTGAGGAAGCAGGATCTTTTTCTATGAATGCAGCAACGCGTTCCGAACGAAGCGGAAACTGGTGATGGAAGTCATCCCATTGTTCAACATACAGCGGACCCTCCTGAAGGCCAACGGAAAGAATTAGGCCCTGATCTGTTTTCTCAACAGCAAGGCCGTCATCACCCAGCGTGCCAACGTTTGCGCTTCGTCCATTTTGTTCTTTGCATTCGACCGCACAGTGATGGGCAGCATACACCAGAACGAGCTCACTCGGATGCCCAAGAAGATATGCGTGAAGCCGCGAAGCTGTTTGAAAAAAACCTTGGTACTCTGCGCCATGCGCAACAATCGCCCAGTCCTTCAACGGAAGGCCAGTTGTTTCACCGGCACGGATTTTTTCCGTGAGTTCTTCAACATCACGCGCGACATACTTTGTAATTTCTTGCTCTCGTCGACGCGCATCTTCAAGCCGCGCAACATGATGATCTAGTCCTGTAGTCGAAAGCACCATAAACACCCATCAGGAAAGAACTGATTTAAATTAATTGTGGTTCACAAAGATATGTCAACACTGTCGAAGAAGAGACGTGCTTCAGGCGGCGGCACTTTGGTGTAAAATTGGCCACCATGGGGGGTTTTACTCATATCTAGTCCGCGGTACGAGGGCGAGGTCGTATGTTCTGGTTTCCAAAAATCACTACGAAGAAAATTGTTTACATCAGGGGTGCCTGCAATCAGTTTGCTTCCTTTCATGGAATTTCCTTCTGCTGAATAAACAAAATAGTGGACCGATCGTTTAAACCGAAGGCCGTTCGGATCAAAAAAATGTTTGGGAGAGGTGAGAATAAGAACATTCGGTGATCTAGTAGAAATGTCAGAATTGACGATATAATGCCCCGTGTCACGGAACGCTGCTTCACGCTTTTCGAACAAACTGCCAGGATTTGAAAGACGAACCGCAAGATGGTAACCGTCAGACGTGGAGCGCACCTTAAGGACACCAGTTTCAAGAACGCCGACTGACAGCATTTCTTCGCCAGTTCCAATTCCCTTGGAACTTCGGTCGAGCTTTGCGACCAGTTGTCCTGCATTGTTTGCAAGATAATTCTGAACCGCATGGGCGAGTTTGGCATATCGTTTATAATCAAAGCCGTGCTGTACAACTGCCCAATCTTGCAGTGGATCGCCGGTTGAGCCGCGTCCGCGAATCTGGTTCTTCAATCCTTCCAGTTCCTCACTTGCTTCGCCAACTGCGGTTTCCAATTCTCTTTCAGCAGCTTTGATTCCGCGAATTTTTTTATCCAGCGTGGCAAGAAATACGTCCATAAGCTCGCTAAATAGGGCGATTTTATAAGGATTATGGGAATTAAGAATATAATGGGAAAGGCGGCGGAAACGGCGCTTCGCGCCCCCAGACCTTTGTTCTCGGATCAAAATAAGGCGGCGGTGGGATGTAAACCTACACAATCTTTTTGCTTTCGCAAAAAGCTTGACCAAAAATAAGCTAAGGTGGGCTTCGCTTTGCTCAGCCCACCGAACAAGGCGGCGGTGGGATTTGAACCCACAAGTGATCGCTCTGCAGGCGATTGCCTTACCGGATTTGGCTACGCCGCCGATGAAAGAACAGCGAAGGCAGAGGATATATAAATTTTATTATCACTCTTTTTTGCCGTAGATCTCCTGCATTTCAGCCCGCTTCCTTTCCCGCCGCTTTTTCTCGAGCCAAAGATAGACAGTTGCGTGCGGGCTGCCGCTCAACAGCATTTCAATAGCGTAGCGGGCATTTTTGACATCTTCGAGCACACCGATGATTGCAATTGTTTTTCCATACACGCTCATGTTTGTTTCGGTTAATTCCTCAATAAGCCGGCGCGACTTGCCGCCTTCGCCAATGACGCGTCCCTTGAGCCGCATCATCTTTTTCGCAGTCTTGCCGGTGTAATCAGCCAGCGAAATAATTTCGAGCGAGTAATCCGGCTTGAGAAGCCGGAGAGCAACTTCGGGATTGAACCCGCGGCCAACCGCTTTGACAATTTCCATAGCCGTCATAATCGTGAGACTGTCAGTGCCGCGCAGCTGCACATCCCCTTCAGTTGAGTCCACGTTGAGCGTGCAGTTGGTTGCAGATTCTATCTCATTTTTGACAATGCCCTCCTTGCCAATGAGCGCACCCACTCGTTCCTTGGGGATTTTCAGCTCGTACGAAAAGAAAATTTCACCTTCTCCTGTTTCTGATGGTTGGTGTGGTTGTTTTGGAGCAGGCGCCATACCTCAGGGGGAAAGCATCGCCTTTTTAAATCTTCCTCACAGTTGGCGCAACTTTTATAAAGAATATCATCCGACCATCAATCTATAAGACTTTTGGAGGTTTTACATGAGATTTCAGGTGTGCCTCGGTATGCTGCTTTTGCTGGTAGTACTGGGGGCATTTACTGCTGCTGCAATGCCTGATACATCCCTCAAACTCGTGGTCAAGGACATCGCAACCAACAATCGCATTGGCTCGCTGCCGGTGCTCGTGCAGTTGACCAACATCAGAACGGGGGCAGTTGAGAAAACCAGTGAGTACATTGATGCGCAAGGCGAACTCACCTACCGACTCGAGCCGGGCGACTGGCGCCTTGAGCTTGAAATTTTTGATCCAAAAACCGAAAGCATCACCCACTACGGCCAGCGGGCAATCTACATCCAAGAGAGTGAGCCGGTGCTCAACCGCAGTTTCTATATGACTCCTGTTGGCAGTCTTGAAGGGGTGGTGGTGCATGACGATGGCAAGCTTGCGGGCCAAGCAGCCCTTGATTTTCACTGTTCTTTTGCCAGTCAGTTTGAGTATCCGGCGCGAACTGACCAGTTTGGCTCCTTTAAGCTGTTATTCGTTCCTGCGGGCACCTGCAGAATTACTGCATCAACAAACGATCGTGTGGGCTCAAGCGAAATAAACATTACTGCAGGCGAGGCGAAAACCGTCAAGGTGGTGCTCGATCAGTCTGCTGCTTCGGTTCATCTTTCAACCAGCATTGCATGGGTGATTGCCGGTGCTGGCGTTGTTATCGTGTTCTTGGTTGGCTATTCCCTGCTTCGCCGCCGGCTGAAATCAGAGCTCAAAGAAGAGTTCACCCCAAAAGCGAGATTTGCACGAAAAATCCTCCGGAAGATTAAAGCCCGTACCGAGCACAAACAAGAGAACCAACACCAAGAAAAGAAAGAAACACTGAACCCGCGCGCCCGCGACATTCTCCAGACGCTCAACCCGCGAGAGAAAGCAACGGTTGAATTCCTTGTTGGCCAAAAGAACAATCAGGCGACGCAGGCACAGCTGCGGAACAACACGAGCATCCCCAAGACCTCCCTTGCCCGTGTGTTCCAATCATTGGAGCACAAGAAGGTTATCACGGTTGAAAAGATAGGAAAGATGAAGAAAGTGACGTTGACGCCTTGGTTCTTGGGCAAGGAGTAAAAGGGCTTCTATTTATTCTTATTTTTTATTTTGGTCTTCTAAAATGTTTTAAATCGTTGTTTTGGTCCACCAAAGGTTTATAACACGAACCTTGAATAGTACGTCTTGGCTATCTATGTGGTGTGTGAACCAAAGTTCCACACCACCTTTACCCTTTAGTTACATACGGCTAAGATTTTATTTTTGTTTTTTTTATTTTTGTTTTATTCTCTTCTTCATTTCCTTCTGGTCCAGCTTCAGCCCCAGCTTTGCAAAATAGATGTGGATGTTGCGGATGTCCCGTTCCAACAGCTCATCTGCATTTGCCGCTGTGAGCACCGTTCCCTGTGAGAAGTCAATAAACACTGGCTTTTCGTTGTAGTTGAGGATATTAAACGGTGAAAGGTCACCATGCACCAGGTTGGCGGCGTGTAACTTTTTCATGTTGTCCATCACTTCTTCATAAAATTCTTGGAGGCGTTCCGGCGCTGCATGCTTTAGTTTTGGCGCCGCGGTGCTGTCGCCGATAAATTCCATCACAATAATATGCTCACGGTTGGCAATGGCCATTGGTACGGTACATCCTGCTTCGCGGGCCTTGAGCAGGTTGCGGTATTCCCGTTTTGCCCATGTGAAAATAATCAGCCGACGCTTCTTTTTGAGGTTCAAAAACCGCGTGTCCTGTCTTATGTATTCGTACATCTTTGAAAAATCGCAGTTCTCGACGCGGTAAATCTTGACAATGAATTTTTTGGTGCCGTCCTGGGTTTTCTTTTCCGCCGTAAATATGTTCGCTTCCTTGCCGATAGAAACAGGCTCGGCGAGGTGGTCAAAATGGCCTTCGCTGTGGAGCTTGAACAAGAGCCGTTCGGTATGGTCATCAAAGACGCCTTTGTAGGTCTTGAACTGCTCGCGGAATTGCCGTTTGTCGATTGCCATGCTGTTTTGTGGTGACTTCCCCTATTTATACTTAGTTGCTTCAATTTTTCACCCCTGTACAGTCCTCAAAAACGAAAGGTTTAAATAGCACCTATGTTCCACCTATTCAGTGGTTAAAGACTTCGGTCTTTGACCCGTTGTCTAAACACCTCTATTTCCTGGGAAGACTTCGGTCTTCTCAGGTTTATGCTACCCCCTGTGAAGAGGAATTATCCTCTTGAGCCGCGCAAGGGCCTTCGGGCCTTTGCGGGGTTTTTTTTATTCTCGTTATTTGTCAATCTCTCTTTTTTCTTCACCCGCCGATAGATTTATATACATCCGCGCCTTTCCACATTCTTAGCCCCGCCACAGAGGATACTCAACAGAGCCCACGGCGTAAGCCAAGCTATGAGTTTGGGAGTTAGTGTTGCGGGCTCCAACTTTATATTAATAATCAAGTATCAAATAAATAAAATCAATACAATCATCATTAACAACAATCACACCAGCTTGGTGTTGAACAGATCATCATCCTACTGAACGAACAGAACAGCAATTCATTTTCCTATTCATCATCAGCCATCATTGTGCTCCTGATATTTGTTCTGCACGTTCCTTTTAGGATTATTCTCTGTTCTCTACCCGGCGGAAACCGGAGGTTATTACCATGGGAAAAATCAGCCCGGTCGCGGCGAAATACATAGTCACCGCTTCCATTGAAATTGACGGCGTTGTCGATCGCCCTGATGTTATCGGCGCAATTTTCGGCCAGACCGAAGGCCTGCTCGGCTCAGAACTTGAGCTGCGCGAGTTGCAGCGTTCCGGCAGAATCGGCAGAATCGAAGTTAACGTCGACACCAGAACAGGAAAGACCAAGGGAGAAATTATCGTCCCGTCGTCGCTCGACAAGGCAGAAACGGCAATCATTGCAGCGGCCTTTGAAATTATTCAGCGCATCGGCCCATGCAATGCAAAACTCAGAGTCAACAAGATCGAAGACGTGCGCGTTTCCAAGCGAACATTCGTCGTGGAGCGTGCCAAGGAACTTCTCAAAAACCTGATGGACAGCTCCATGCCTGACTCGCAAGAGCTGGCAGATGAAGTTGCACACAGCGTCCGCGTCATGGAAATCAGAGAATACGGCCACGACCGATTACCCGCAGGCCCCGGCATTGATGAGGTCGAAGACATCATCGTTGTTGAAGGCCGCGCAGATGTTTTGACATTGCTGAAACACAACATCAAGAACGTCATTGCCATGAACGGCTCCGTTGTGCCACAAACAATTATCGACCTCAGCAAGAAGAAAGAAGTCACCGTCTTTATGGACGGCGACCGCGGTGGACTGCTCAACATCAAAGAGCTGCTCCAAGTTGCGTCGATTGACTTCGTTACCAAAGCGCCGACCGGCAAGGAAGTGGAAGAACTCACCAAAAAGGAAATCCACCAATGCCTGCGCGCAAAAATTACTGCTGAACAGGCAACTGAAGAGCTTGCCAAGTTTGACGCCACCGGCGGCCGCGACAAGCTGCGCAGAAACCTGACTGATTCAACACCAGTGCGCGACTTGCGCCCCGGTGCAGGACCCGGTTCAGTTGCAAGTGCTGCAAGCTTCAAAGATCGGCCCCAACCAATGGGTGCAATGGCAGCGCCCAGACGGCAAGTCCGCATCTCGCCCGATGAAAAAGACAAATTCAAAGGCATGCTGGACGACCTCGTGGGCACGCGCGGCGCGTACATTCTTGACACCAAGCTCAACATCCTCGGCAAAGTGCCGATGACTGAGCTGGTCACCACGGTCAAGGCCATGGGCAGCGGTGTCTATGCGCTTGTATTTGACGGCAGCATTGAGAAAGACCTTGTTGACGTTGCCGAGAAATCAAATATCCAACATCTTATCGGTTCAAACACGCATGTCAACCCTATGCAGACGCGCGTGAACTTGATTACTGAAGAAACGCTGGCATAACTTTTATTTTTTATCTTTTACTTTTTTTATTCTCTTTTTATTTTCCTTTTTTTGTTTTTGCCGTCGTATCCACTACCACCAGCGTATGCTTTCGCTCATAGGCCTCCTGCAGGCAAATCTCCATAATCTCACATTCCATATTCTCTTCAATCTTATTTTTCGGGTATTGTTTCTTCTTCAGCCGGCGGTAGAGTTCCTCAAGGTCACAGCGGGTGACCAAACAAATATCAACAAATCGGGGTGAGAGATAGTGCGACAGGTGGCTGTCGATGACGATTTTTTCCTTGTTTTTTCTTTTTTCCTTGACGATTTTTTCAAGCACACTGGTGAATTTGTCTTCGTCAACAATCCAGCACTTGTTTTTTGTGTCATATCGTTCGCGTAATGTGTATTTTTTTATTAGTGCGTTGACGTCCAATCGGTTGAATCCATATTTCTGTGCAACTTCCTTTGCAAGCGTTGTTTTTCCGGTTGACGGCGTGCCCGTGACAATAATGACGTGCGCTTTTCGTATCTTTGGCGCAATTTCAGAAAGTGAACTGATAGTTGGAATCTTAAACAATCGGCACACCCTGATCATCTACTGCCTGTCCCTTTTTTTCAGCAAGGCATTTTTGTAAAACGCCGGTGTACGGCGCTTCGTTGCTCCACTGGCAACTTCCTTCTACGCAACCACAGGGTACATCGTTGTAACATTCGTATCCAGCCTTGTATTCACATGTTGAAAAGACTGGTTCCTGTTTTTGAGACTGGCAGATTGTTCCACTGCATCCTGTTCGAACACAGTCATTGTTGGTTGTGCAGGTGTTTTGTGCAGGTGGAGAATCAGATGGTGTAGGCGTCGTGAGTTGAGGGCTGGCAGGCGGTGCTTTGCTGCATCCAACTACTAACAGCATCACCCAGAACGCGATGATTATTTTTATCATACCTTGTTTACTGTTTTTTGTTTTTTTTAAAGTTTCGCTTTCCGGTGCTCTTTTCCACAAATTTTATAAAACAACTTCAGCATATACCGAACTATGGCACAGGACATGCTCTCAAATCTCGAACAAACAGAAACCGGCCTCAAAGATTTTGCGCGTTGGTTCAAGCCCTCTCTTCTGCCGGGTGAAAAAATTGAGTCCACCTTTGACCTCGGCTTCTGGCGGTTTGATGTCTATACCATCTTCGCAACCAACCAGCGCCTGATTGTGGTCAAGCGGTTTCCGAAAAGTCTTATGGAAGTCCATTACGAACAAATTGAGCTGCTTGAATACTATACTGACATTGAATGGATTAAAGGCCTCTACGCATTTTTTGGATTTATGCTGACGTTCATGTTCTGGTTCAACCGCTCGGCAATTATGCAGGGCCTCTACGACTTGGTCGGTTCCATTCAAAAACTCTCCAGCGCTGTCACGATTGGCGGCATTCCTGCAGGCGAGTGGCTTATTTTCCTTGGGATGCTCTGTGTGTCGTTTTACTTCATTGGCTTGTTTGTGCTTTCTCTATTCGGCCAGCTGCGCATTCTTTTGCTGGAGCAGGCGCCGTTTGATATCACCACGGAATTGACGCCACAGATTCAGCAGCTCATTATGCTCGTTGACCAGAAAAAAGCCGAGCTGGCAAAGAAAAAGCCATAACACCATGAAAACCGTTGCGCGCATTCTTCTTGCAGATGGGAAAAAACAATACGTCCCGAGCATCACGCAGGATTACCACTGCTCTGATGGCGTGATAAAAAAAGCAGACCTTGCCAAAAAAAGCGGCGAGGTATCAACCAATAAAGGTGTGTGCTTTTCGCTGTTCGAGCCTTTTTTTATTGACAAATACGAAAAACTAACGCGACACGCACAAATCATGACGCTGAAAGATATCGGCGCGATTCTGGCACATGCAGGCATTACGAAAAACAGTGTGGTGCTCGATGCCGGCTCCGGCTCGGGCGCAGTTGCCTGCGCCCTAGCGATGCACGCGAAAAAGGTTGTGACGTTTGATATTGATGATCGCAGTCTTGAGGCGACCAAGACCAATGTTGCATTTCTCAGCCTGAAAAATGTGGCGGTGAAAAAAGGCAACATCTACACCGTCGACGACATCAAAAATTCAGGTGCAGGAAATTTCGATGTTTTTGTGCTTGACGTGCCGCAGCCGTGGGACGCGCTCCTAACGGCGCAGGCCATGCTCAAACCGGGTGGCTTTCTTGTTTCCTATTCTCCCCAAACAACCCAAGTGCATGCGATGGTCGTTGCAGCAAAAAAAATGGGATTTATTCATGTGCAAACAATTGAAATAATCCAGCGCAGCTGGCAGGTGGATGAACAGCGTTGCCGGCCTGATTTTCAATCGTTGGGGCATACGGGATTCTTGAGCTTTCTGAGGCGGTGATTTTTCACCAGTTTCCCCTGAACTGAAACTGCGTCACTTAGGCAGACACCAACCGTAAAAGATTTCTCGTCGAAATATATCTTATCGTGCATGCATCAACGACTCTTTTATTATCCCCACTGATGAATACAGCACCAGCCCGGCTATCCCTAAACCAACTATTATGTCTGGCCACATAGAATTGAAGTAACCAACAAGGATACCTGCTATCATAACGCCTATGTTTTGATAGGCATCATTTCTTGAGCAAATCCAAGCAGAGTTTATATTTATGCTTTTGTCTTTGTGTTTTGTCAGTAAGATGGAACAGGTAGTGTTTGCAATGAGTGCCAAGATAGCAATAATGGAAATTGTCTGTGCCGTTGGAATAATAGGGTGAGTTATTTTATGGAAAGCTTCCCAAAAGACATACAACCCAAAGAGAAGCATTATGGCCCCTTTTACCACCGAAGCTTTAGCCTGAATTTTATGGTTTTTAGAAAGAACAAACAAGCTTATTCCATAGACAAATGCATCTCCGAACATATCAAAAGAATCTGCTAGTAACGCGCTGGAATTGGCAATTAGTCCACTTATCAATTCTATCAGGAACATTCCTGCATTGATGAAAAATACGATGTAGAGTACCAGTTTCAATTTTTTAATTACTTCTTTTGAAAGATACGCATCTGTTTTACAGCAATCCATAATCAGTCAACTCTTCATCTTCCTCTTAATTCTCAAGCTATTTCCCACAACACTAATGCTTGAAAGCGCCATCGCCCCTGCCGCGATCATCGGATTGAGCAGGCCAAATGCAGCGAGCGGGACTGCCGCAACATTGTAAAAGAACGCCCAAAACAAATTCTGTTGTATCGTCTTAAACGTCAGTTTTGATAATTGAAGCGCTTCAACGACTTTCAGCGGGCTGCCTTTGACCAGCACGATGTTGCCTGCTTCAATCGCAATGTCTGTTCCAGTGCCAACAGCGATGCCCAAGTCTGCCTGTACCAATGCAGGAGCGTCATTAATTCCATCACCCACAAATGCAACTTTGCCACCTTTTTGCTGTATCATTTTTACTTTTTCTGCTTTCTCATTTGGCAAGACCTCTGCAAATACTTTGTCAACACCCACCTCGTGCGCTATGGCGTCTGCGGTGCGTTGGTTATCCCCTGTTATCATGACCGTGCCAATGCCTGCTTTGCGGAGTTTTCCGATCGCCTCAACGGCGTCTGCTTTCAGCGTATCAGCAATCGCAATTAACCCGAGTACTTTTTTGCCCTGTACAACCACCACAGTTGTTTTGGCTTCCCGTTCAAGCTGTTCCAATTGCTGCGCCCATTGAGCCGTATTGATTTTGTATTCCCTCATCAGCCGCATGCTTCCTACCAAAAGAACTTCTTTTCCAAGTTTTCCTTTTACGCCGCGGCCTTCGCAGTTCTGAAATCCCGTAACATTTTTCAGCTTCAGTTTTTTCTCGTGCGCCGCGTTCACGACTGCTTTTGCCAGCGGGTGTTCTGAAAACTGTTCAATGCTTGCGCCAAAAGCGAGAATGTTGTCCTGTTTCATTTTCTTATCACATACTACCACATCAGTGACCTTTGGCTTTCCTTCAGTTAATGTGCCAGTTTTGTCAAACATCACAACGTCAATATGTTTTCCTTTTTCTAATGCTTCGCCGTTTTTAATCAAGATGCCCCGCTTTGCGCCAAGACCAGTGCCAACCATAATCGCCGTCGGTGTTGCCAGTCCCAGCGAGCATGGGCAGGCAATCACCAGTACAGCAACCGCAGGGATAATACTTTTCGTGATATCTCCCGTGACAAAATACCATCCGATCGCGGTCAGAACCGCAATGGCAAGCACGATCGGCACGAAAATGCCTGCAACCTTGTCAACGACTTTTTGGATGGGCGCTTTTTTGACCTGTGCTTCTGCGACCATTTTCACAATCTGCGCCAGTGCTGTTTCAGAACCCACTTTGGTTGCCTTCATGTAAAATGCACCGCTGACATTGATCGTTGCGCCAAATACGTCGTCATCCTGTTTTTTGTTCACCGGCATGCTTTCTCCGGTGAGCATGGATTCATCAACGCTGCTGATTCCTTTGGTGACCTTTCCGTCAACGGGAATTTTTTCGCCGGGTTTGACCAGCAGAATATCTCCTGTTTTCACTTGTTCAACCGGAATATCTTCTTCTTCTCCGTTACGAATTACCCGCGCGGTTTTTGCGCCGAGTTGGAGCAGTTTTTCGATCGCTTCGCTTGCCTGTCCCCTGCTTTTTGCTTCGAAGTATCTCCCCAAAAGAATCAACGCCGTGATAATCGCGCCTGTTTCAAAATACAGGTCCATCAATCCAACGCTCATCGCCCAGATGCTGTAGCCAAGCGCAGCCAGTGTTCCGAGAGAAATGAGCGTGTCCATATTTGCTGAAAAACTGCGTAGCTGGCGTACCATGCCCACGTGAAATTCCCAGCCAAGGCCGAGAATGACAATCATGCCAAGCACTGCCTGAACCCACACACTCACGTTATATCCTAAAAAGTCCCACGGGGTTTCAACTCCAAACATCGCCGGAATTGCCGCTGCTGCGCCGAAACAGAGCGCGATAAACGCCTTCTTTTTTGTTGTGGCAAGTTCTTTGCGCGCCTCGTGCTTGTGCTGGCTTGCTGATGCTTCGGTCAAAACCTTATATCCATTTTTGATGATTGCTTCGTGGAGTGTTTTTTCAGAAACTCGTGTTTCATCAAAATCAACCGATGCAGAATAGGTCGCGAAATTGACGGTTGCGTTGGCCACGCCGGGAATTTTTTTTAGGCTTCGTTCATTGCGCACAGAACAACTTGCACAGTGCATGCCGCCGATGCTAAAGGTGATTGTTTTCATGCGACGGTGTAGTCTCCAAGGCTCTTGATTTCTTTTTTTAGTGCGTTCCAGTCAACTGGCTCTTCATACTCAATCGTCGCCGTTCCCTTCACAACATCAACAACACAACCGGTAACTCCTTTTGTTTCCTTGGCAACTTCTTCAATCATTGCTTTGCACGATGCGCAATGCATTCCTTTGACGGAGAGTACTTTTTTCATTTAGACCACCATAAATGCGCCGTCAGTCATGCCCATGCTGCACGTGAATCTGAGCGTTCCTGCTGACTTCGGTGTGAAGGTAATCACCGTCGTGTCCGCTCTTGAGAGTCGTTTCGTAATGCCTAAGGACGGAATCGTAATGACTGAGGCGCAACCCTGTGCCTTGCTTCCATCAATGCGCCATTCAACCGGCACGCCTTTTTTGAGCGTGAACCGGTTTGGGTTGTAATCAATGCCGTTCACCGCCATATCAATAACCTGTTTTTCTCCGGTAGGAATAGTTGGAATATCGAGCGTTGGTGCGCCAACAGTGGCGCCGCTAATGGTTGCGCCGGTCAGTGCCCATCCGCTCGTCAAACTAACAACACCTGCAAAAAGGACGATGACTGCCGCGGCTTTTTTGACATAGTGTTGCATATTTCCCTTTGCAACGCTGGTCAGTGCACCGACTGAAAGAAGCGCAGGAACTGTTCCCAGTGCAAATGCGAACATGACGCCCGCGCCGAGGAACATGTTTCCTTGCGCAAGGACATACAGTTGTAATGCCTGGGTAAATCCACACGGGAAAAAGAATGTTGCTGCGCCAAATAAAAAGGGCCCGTGTTTTTTGTTTGCTTGTGCGTCATATAATCGGTGCGTGATAAAACTCGTGAAGGAGGGGATACGTACAAACAGCGGCACCTTGAGCATCTGCAGGCCGAGCATAATCATCACCACACTCACGACAATCATCAGGATGCCATTTGTTCTTGGCGATAAGGCAAACAACGAGCCGACCGCACCCAGCAATCCACCAAGGACGGTGTAGGAAACAACCCTTCCCAAATTAAAATAAATATGTGGCTTGAATTTCTGTGCCTTGGTCAGGTTCGGATGGGTTTCATTGTACTGCGAGGCAACAGCCATCAGGAATGAGCCGGTAACCGCTATGCACGTTGAAACTGCTGCAACTAATCCAAGGACAAATGCCGCGCCGTAGCTTACGGTGTCAGGCACGCCGATATTCGGCAAAAGCTGAAACCGTTTCAAAAGGAAATAGGCGCCAAGAACAATGATAAACACCGCGCCCCATTCAACATGGTTGCGCGTTATTTCGAAATACTCTTTTTTACTTCCTTTTTCCCCTTCTTCATGATGAGTAATACTATAACCCTGATCTTTGACTGCATTGTTTAACTGATTCATACCTGGTTCGGTGGTGTAGGTGAGCTCTGCTTTGCCTGTTGCGTGGTTTACCTTGACTTTTTCAACGCCTGGAATTTCTTTCCATTTTCGTTCAATCATTACTTCACAGCTTCCGCAATGCATACCTTTGATGCACACATTCATTTTTTTCATAGCACACCTACCTCTTTTCCATCTGTTTCCACATCTTCATAATCCACATGAACACGAGTACAACAAGTCCGACAAGGAGCAGCGTGTACAGGAGCATAAAAAACCAGCCGAAGCCGGCACCATAACCACTCATCATCCCACAACCCAATCCATCATACACCATGGTCTCGCCTCCCACTAAGAACGATGGTAGATGTAACCCTTTAAATACCTTATTGAAACTAGTTTCAAAAGAGACTATTTGAGAAAAATAACATTGGACATGCCGCGGCGCTTGCGCTCAACAAGGCCGTACTGTTCGAGCTTGTCCACCAAGCGTGTTGCCTGCACTTTAGTAAACTTCAGGTGCTCGGCAAGCACCGTCTGGTACATTCCCTCTTTATGGTCTTTGATGAGCAAAAACGCCTTTTTCTCTTCTTCATTCAGCTTGTGTATATCATACTCTTTCTGCTGGATAACCCGCTCACTTTTTGAAAACGCCAAGAACAGGCCGATGCCACCGACAACAGCGATGAGGATGCATGTAGCGAGAGGAATCCACAACAGGCCTTTGCCTTGAATATACGGACATCCTTGTTCACTGCACGTGCTTCCTTCTGCAGTGCCGCACGTTGCAACACACGCTTCAGTGAGGTGCTTGTCAAACGAGCGGATGAAAAAAATGAGCGACGCAAGAACGATGACGCTGATGACTGCAAGCATGATTCCGAGCTGTTTTGATTTCATACGCTCAAGAAGAAAAAGGAGGTATAAAAGACTTTCTACCCATACCTCATTTTGGCCGTTCGCTGTTCTAAATCAAAATCTCTTAACAGTATCGTTTTTTCTTCAGCACCTTCAGCTACCTCTAACGGCATTTTGCTTATGACTGTCTGGGATCCTACCAACGCTGTAATTCCAAGGGCGGTCATTCCTGTATTTCTCGTCAAGATTCCTTCGACAATTCCATACACCGCACCAACTGCACAAAAAGTATATGCCCCTGTAGTCACGAATGCAAAAATTGTTGTTGCAGGATCTCGGTATACACATTCGCCTATTCCCACTCTCCCCCTTTGTTGGCTTCTTTTGAGATACTCTAACTGTGGAACTGCCCATCTTTTAATCTCTTCATACATTTTAATCACCCATACATTTTCCCACTTGCCCGCTGTTGTTGGTCAATTTGGCTGCCCGGCTTGTTGGCGCGCGGACGAAAACTTTCAGGATCCTTGCGGAACGTCAAATTCATTTCTTTCAAAAACATGTTCATGCCATGTTCTTTGTCAAATGGCCCTTCAATAGTGCCGCTGTGTGCTGCAACTCCCGTGCACACACATACTCGATTGGAAAGGTAATCAACAAACAGCAGGTCGTGGTCAACCACCAGACAACTTGCCCCTTTATGTTCCATCACTTCGCGAATCACTTTTGCGACGGCGAGACGCTGTTCGACGTCAAGATACGCTGATGGCTCGTCAAGTAGATATAATTGAGCATCGCGGGCAAGGCATTGCGCAATGGCAACGCGCTGCAATTCTCCACCTGACAATTCGCAGAGTTTTTTTGTGTACAAGTCTTTGAGCTGCAGCGGGCGTACCAGCAGCGCTTCATATTTTTCATTAACCTGTTTGAGCACGTCTGCGGTAAGCTGTTCGCTTTCACTTTCGAGATATTGCGGCTTGTATGAAACTTGGACACTGCGATCGCTCTGCACACTTCCGGAATCAGGCGCATGGTCGTTTGCCAAAATCCTGACAAATGTTGTTTTTCCAATGCCATTCTCGCCGAGCATACCATACACTTCATTCTGCGCAATGAATCCTTCCGGCGCCTCAAGCGAGAACGTGCCTACTTTTTTCTTGATGCGCTCCCACGACAGCATTTTTTTTGGGGTGGTCGGCGTGCTCTGCGGCGTTATATCAAAGGTGATGGCATAGTCGCGGAAGCGCATATTTTCATCTTTCAAAAATCCGCTGAGGTACGTGTTGATGCCGACTCTGCTGGTCATCGGTTGGCTCACCACACCATAACCGCCGACTTCACCATACATGATGTGCACAAGGTCAGTCATAAAGTCGAGAATAATTAGGTCGTGCTCAATGACCAACACTGCATTTTTTTCTTCGCCGTTTGCGTCGTCAACAAGGTTTCGGATGAATCGGGAAACACTGACGCGCTGCTTGATGTCAAGATACGACGTCGGCTCGTCAAACAGGTACACGTTTGCCTTTTTCAGCGCCGTTGCGCAAATAGCAATCCGCTGCAGTTCGCCGCCGCTCACGCTGGCAATGTCATGGTCAAGCACGGTATCAATCTCAAGGAGTTTTGCGTACTGCTCAAGCTTCTTTTTTTCATTTGCTTTTTCCAGCAGCTGGCGCACGGTTCCGTTGTGGTGTTTGGGGATGCCATCAACGGTTTGCGGCTTGTAGGCAACGCGGATGGTCCCATCCCGAACTTTTTCAAAATATGCCTGCGCTTCTTGTCCCTTGAAATAATTGATAACTTCGTGATGCGTTGCGTCGCTGTCTTTGCCGAGGTTGGGCTTGACTGCTCCTGCAAGAATTTTCAGCGCCGTTGATTTGCCGCCACCGTTTCTTCCGAGTACGCCAACAACTTTGCCGAAAAGCGGCGTTGGCAGATTATACAAATGAAACCCATTCGAACCGTAGCGGTGAATCGGCGGCTTGTTGATTGCTTCCGGAAGATTGATGATATGAATCGCGCCAAAGGGGCATCGCTTGGGGCAGATGCCGCAGCCCGTGCATAAGTCAGCATCTATCTTTGCCTTGTTGTCCTCCCCCTTGACAATACACGCCGCGCCGGTCTTGTTCACTGGGCACAGTCGGGCGCATAAATAGTTGCCGCACTGCATCGGATGGCACTTGTCTTTTTCCACAACCGCTATGCGAACCATGCACCCAAAACACGTGCCGGTGTTTATATATTTTTATACCCTCGTAAGAAAAGTATATAAACCACCCTCATCCTTCTATCAGGTGGTGCTGAGGGTTGATGTTGTGATGAAAGCACTCAAAACAGAGTTTGCCGCGTGGAAAACCGGCGAAACCTGCGCGCTCGGCAAGATGGAATTTGACAGCCTGAAGATGATGAAAAAAAACATCAACGAAGGCAAATATACTGACATTGCCCAAGCCCGTGACCATATCGATTTTTTGAACACCTTAACCAAAAAAGTAAAAAAAATTTCCAGTGATGCACATCATCAGCTCTGTCCTGAAGCACAACTGGTCATTGCACAAATTCAGGATGTCCACAGCCTGCTTGACGCATTGTACTGCAAGCTCACTGCCGGCATGACGCCATCGCACCACGAGCGGCCCAAGCGGTACACCGGAACGGGCATGTCCGGCTTCGGCGCAGGATCCATGAAACAAGCCCTTGTCGGCGGAAAATACTAACCACTACGTAACCTCTACTACCAACAAACGAACAAGAACAGGTGTGGCGCATGAAATGTGAAATCTGCAAGGCAACGGTTGAGACAACCTTCTTGGAAAAAATTCTTGGCAGCTATTTCAAAGATGCCAAAGGCAAAAAGCACCTTATCTGCCCTCACTGCCAGAAAAAATTCCCCAAAAAAGACGATGTTTTAAAAAAGCTTTAAAAGGGACGGCTGTTTTCTCGAAGCACAATGCCTCTGTAGCTTAACGGTGGAGCGGCGCTTTCGTAAAGCGCAGGTTGGGAGTTCAAATCTCCCCAGAGGCTTATTGGTTTGGAGTCGAGGGCACGGTCTCACGTTGCGCGAAGCGCCTCGGCCTCGGAGAGGCCGTTTTGGCCAAGCTTTTGCGCTTGCGCAAAAGGTTGGTTCTAAATCTCCCCCGAGGCTTATTTTAATTTTCTGCATTATTCTTTTCACCACAAACAATTTAAACCTCCTCCCTGCTTTTTTCCTCATGAGAAAATTTCGCAGGACAAAATCAGACGTTCTCACCAACGCCACTCCCACAGCTGAAAAGAAGCCGAGAAAACTATGGGCCATTGTCATCATTCTGGTCATGGCGATGAGCGTTGTTGGTTTTTTGTCGTTTGATTATTCCAGCATTGAAAAATATAACGGCTTCAAGCTCGTGAATGTCGATGCACGCTCGTGGAAAGTCGTCAAAATTCCTGATCTGCTTTTCTATTCACATCCGAACGAGCTTGAATCATTCCCCCTCACTGAAGATTTTATGCTTCGGCTGAAAGCCTCACCGGTTATCTGGTTCACGACGCCACCGGATGATGCCAACAATGAAACTATCAGTGCGGTTATTTTTGATTTTGTGTGGCCGTTTGCCGAGCATGATTCCATTGTGCGCCGAGGAATTACGACCTCAAATGGGAGTCTTCCTTTCGTGACCTGTGCCAATGCAACCTCCTCACTTCCCATCGTGGTTGTGGAAACAGGCAGCAACCGCTCACTCGAGCGTACTGGAACATGTTACACGTTTACCGGGCAGACCACACGCGATTTCGTTGATCTGCGCGACCGTATTTTGTATGGATTTTATAATGTGATTCCTGATAGTGCCGGAGTTGCCGGTGGTTCGCCATGAGCAGAATTGCAAAAAAACATGTCAGCAGAAAACGGGTTTCAGCAGTTTCAGTCCGCTCACCAAAAAAAGACACCACTCTTCACACGTTGGTGCAGGATCAGCTGCGGGATGACCAGCCTCTACCCATAAAGAAAAAAGTGGTGCATGTGTCTGGCGATAAGAGTTTTTACATTATCACTGCAGTGGTTGTGGTTCTTTTTATTGCCCTCATTCTAACGGTTACTATGCTGAAAAAATCATCGCCGGTTACCTTGGATGATTACCATGACTTGAATCTCCAAGGTAAGCTTGATCCAGAAGAAGGGTATCTATACAATGGATTCAGTTTTGTCAAAGTTAAGGATACGTGGTACACTCGCCTTAAACGCCAAAACAGTAGTCAGGTATACCATGTTGAAGTTCGCTACGGGCCGCGTGATGTGGAAAGCGTGCCGCTGCATGGCGATTATAATTACCTCCTTACGTTTAACAGCACTTTTATCACGTTCGATCCAATCGGCAAAGACTTTCCCCATGTTGCGCTTGCTGCTGCTGACCTCAGTACAAATTTGGTCAAGGTCTTTAACCTGACACCGTACGCCGCCTGCACCAAAAATGAAACAAAAGCATGCACTGATCGCCCTATCGTCGGCTGCACCCAAGGTGTTCCTGTTATTTTCCTGAAAGAAGATCCAACTCCCGCAGTGACCGTTACCGGAACCTGCATCACCGTCCAAGGCACGGGCTTTGACCTGGTGAAAGCAGCGAACCGGTTATTGTTAGCGTGGTACGGGGTTATGTGATCAGTGCTTCATCATATCATCACTATCTCTGGTTTAATATACTTAAATTTCACATAGGCTGGCAGTGAAAATCGTGAGGCGCTGACCTGTTTTTCTTTACAGTAATACGTGTTGTTTACTTTAACACCCATCATTTTTTCAAGCAGTGGGTAATAGGCACTGCTTATATTGGTGCCCTGCCTTTGCCACATTGTCCATATGTGCTTATTCCTGCCATCGTCAATTGTAACATGGATTTTGTTCGCGAACCTTGTTTCAGTGCGTGTATGGTTGCCAACAACCCATGCTACTCCTGTCAGTTCTGGTCTTGACCAAGTGCATTTGAGCGATTTGCCCGATGCACTAATATTCTTCATTGTATCGTACACAACTGCTTCTTGCGTGCATGCTGAAAGAAGGAGAAGTGCTCCGATTAAAGCAATTATTTTTTCCATGGGTAGCTCTCTTTAGTCTCTTTTTTGTTTTTAATGTTTGTTATTTTACACAAACTATAAAAAAGGCAGTGTTCTTTAATAGGGAATTAGGAGAGAAAAGAGGGATCCTATGTTTGATTTCAAGCAGCGTGTGTTTACCATCCTTGCTATGGTCTTGCTTATTGGCGGGATGGTTGTGTTGACCACCAACAAAGATCTGACCGGCACCTCGAGCGTGTATGCTGCTCCTTCTGCCTCACCTTCAGTTACGAGCTTCACGGGCTACCCGATTGCAGACCGTGCAGGAAGCGTTTCTGTTGACGAGCTGGGAAAATTTGGTTTCTACGTGCTCCTCTTGGCAGGATTGGTTGTTGGCGTGTTCCAGCTTGCTTCATTTTCAAGCCGGCTGAATGACGAGAGTGATGCGCGCAGGGCAGTGGTGGCGTACATCAAGCAGGCGCGTGAGCAAGGATTTTCCCCTGATCAAATCGAGAAGCGCTTGCAGGATGCCGGCTGGGGTGACGAGAGTCTCGAGAAGTCATTTAATCGGGTTGCGTAACCAGTTGCATACGCTTTGAACTAAACATTTAAATATTCTCTTTTTTCTCCCGTCGTCATGGCTGATGCTCTTGATTTTTCAAAGCTTGAGAACTACGACCCACTCGTGCAGGAGCCGCTGATTCAGGCATTCTGGGAAAAAAACAAGATTTACGCATTCAACCAAAACACCCAGAAAGAAATCTATTCCATTGACACGCCGCCGCCGACCGTGTCTGGAAAAATGCACATGGGGCATGCATTCTCCTATTCCCAGCAAGACTTTGTCGCGCGGTACAAGCGTATGCGCGGCTATGAAGTTTTCTATCCTTTCGGCACCGACGACAACGGCCTTGCGACCGAGCGGCTCATTGAAAAAATGAACAAGGTCACGGCCCGAAAAATGGACCGTCAGGCGTTCATTGCGCTCTGCCTGAAAACCCTTGAAGGCCTTCGCACTGAATATGTGCAGGATTGGAAACGGATTGGTTTCTCTGCGGATTTTTCGCTGTTTTATTCAACCATCAACGCGCACAGCCAGCGTATTTCCCAGCGCTCGTTTGTCCAGCTCTATCATCAAGGCAGAATTTACCAGAAAGAATCTCCGACCATCTGGTGCCCGCAGTGCCAGTCCGGCTTTGCCCAAGTTGAGCTGGAAGACGTCGAGATGACCAGCCATTTCAACGACATTGTTTTCAAAGCAGGCGCAAAAGATCTCGTAATCGGCACCACACGGCCGGAAATGCTTGCTGCCTGCGTCGCCGTACTCGTGAATCCGCATGACCAGCGCTACACAAAACTGATTGGCACCTTTACGAAAGTTCCGCTCTACAATCACGAAGTTCCAATTCTTGCCGACGAAAAAGCAGACCCCTCCAAAGGCACAGGTGTTGTCATGTGCTGCACGTTTGGCGACCAGACCGATGTGGAATGGTGGTACAAACATCATCTTCCATTGCGCGAACTTATCAACAAGGACGGGACGCTCACCACTCTTGCCGGAACCTACGCGGGCATGCCAACGAGAGATGCGCGAAAGGCGATCATCGAGGAGCTTCGAACCAAGGGATTGCTGCTCGTGCAGAAACAAATCACTCACGCGGTAAAAGTGCACGAGCGGTGCGGTACTGAAATAGAATTCCTGAAAACAAAACAATGGTTCCTGCGCTATCTTGATCTCAAAGAGCAATTTCTTGAAGCCGGCAGCCAACTGAATTGGCATCCAAAATTCATGAAGGTTCGCCTTGACCATTGGATTCAGGGACTGCAGTGGGACTGGTGCCTCAGTAGGCAACGGTTCTTTGGCGTTCCCATTCCGATATGGTACTGTAAAAAGTGTTCAGTGCCAGTCATTGCCGAGGAAAAAGACCTGCCCGTTGATCCGTTGCAGTCGTTTCCAAAGAAAAAATGTGCCTGCGGCTGCAAAGAATTCATTCCGGAAAAAGATGTGCTTGACACCTGGGCAACATCGTCGCACACGCCGGAACTTGCCGTCGAATTAGTCAGCGACCACACCCTACGGGCAAAACTTTTTCCCATGAGTCTGCGCCCACAAGCCCACGACATCATCACGTTTTGGCTCTTCAACACTCTCGTCAAGAGCCAGCTGCACCATCAGAAAAATCCGTGGAAGGATGTTATTATTTCCGGCTTTGCGCTTGACCCGCACGGCAGAAAAATGTCCAAATCAAAAGGTAATGTCGTGGAGCCGCAAACCGTGACAGCGAAGTACGGTGCTGACGCGCTGCGTTTCTGGGCAGCAGGATCAAAACTCGGTGATGACCTTCCCTATCAGGAAAAAGATATTGTGACTGGAAAGAAAATGGTCGTTAAGCTCTGGAACGCGGCGCGATTTGCCATGACGCATCTCGAATCGTACACTCCGGGAAAACTTTCTCCACCAAAAAAATTCCTGCTCATGGATCGTTGGCTTCGCTCAAAATTACACGGTCTTATCAAGCGCAGCACCGAGGCGTTTGACCAGTACGAATATTCAAAAGTAAAAACTGATGTTGAAAAATTTTTCTGGCATGACTTCTGCGATAATTACCTCGAAATCATCAAGGGACGGCTGTACAACACCGAACAGTATGGGCACGATTCAACAGAATCAGCGCGTAGCACACTGTACCGCGCACTGTTTTCGATACTGAAACTCACTGCGCCACTTCTCCCCTTTATCACCGAAGCAGTATATCAGCGCTCATTTCACCACCATGAAAAAATCCTGAGCATCCATCACACTACCTGGCCGGACTATGATGAATCGCAGATTGATAAAACCGCTGACGAAGCTGGTGACTTGCTCATTGACATCATCACTGCAGTGCGCAAGGCAAAATCAGACAAAACAGTTTCCCTCGGCAAAGACGTTGCGAAAATTCTGATTGAATGCACCGGACAAGAACAGATGATGCTTGAAGAAGCGATCGATGACATAAAAAATACAACGCGCGCCGCAGCAATTGAGTTTGGTGCCGTTGAAAAAGGAGTGAAATGCCTGAACACCGACGTCAAGGTTGGCGTTGTGTTTTGAGCAATAGGTTTATAAACTTCTGACTTTTGGATGTTATTGCGCGGACGTGCCGGAGCGGTCAAACGGGACGGGCTTAGGACCCGTTAGCTTAGTGCTTACGCAGGTTCGAATCCTGCCGTCCGCATCAACATTTTTTTGCTTCGCAAAAAAATGTTGTGCACGACGAGTTTTCGCCTCCGGCGAAAACAGCGCTTCGCGCACGGAAAAAATATAGGATACTAACCAGTTGGTGTTCAGTCGTTGCGCGAAGCGCCGGGGCTCCGAACGAAGTGAGGTGTCTTTTTTTGGTCAAGCTTTTGCCGCCGAAGGCGGGAAAAGGTTGCGCAGGTTCGAATCCTGCCGTCCGCATCACTTTTTCTTTTGAGTCACGGTAACCAAAGAATTCATCTTCTCACCGCCTCTTCCACACCACGCCATCAGGCGTGTCGTCGAGCCGGATGCCCTGCTGCGCAAGCTCGTCGCGTATCTTGTCTGCAGTTTTCCAATCCTTTTTTTTTCGTGCTGCTTCGCGTTGGGCAATGAGTTTTTTGATGTCTGCGTCAATATTTTCCTCTTTGTGGGCAAGTACGTTGAGCACTGAATCAACTTTTTTTATACATCCGAGAATCTGTTTTGCTTCTCCTGTAGTGAGTTTTTTGTCGTTGTTGAACCGGTAGATTTCTTTGACGCAGTCAAACACATGGCCTAATGCCCCAGAAATATCAAAATCGTCATCCATACAATTTTCAAATCCTTTCTGTGCTGTTGCCAGCGCTTTCTTCACTTCAGCTCGGATCGTGCCGGGCGCGTGCTCTGTTTTGGTCAGCATGCCCATAAAATCATACAGCCGTTCGAGGCCGTTCTTTGCCTGATCCAACAGCGTGTCAGCAAAGTTGATGGGCTGTCTGTATTGGGTTGACAGCAAAAAAAAGCGTACAATGCGCGCGTCGTATTTTTTCAGCACGTCGCGAATGGTAAAAAAGTTTCCTAAGGATTTTGACATTTTTTCATTGTCCACCGTCACAAAACCGTTGTGCATCCAGTAGCGCGCAAACGGTGCGCCATTCGCTGTTTCGCTCTGCGCAATTTCGTTTTCGTGGTGGGGGAAAATAAGGTCTTGCCCTCCTGCGTGGATGTCAAGGGTTTTGCCGAGGTGTTTCAGGCACATGGCACTGCATTCAATATGCCAGCCCGGCCGCCCTGCTTGCCACGGCGCGTTCCAGAACGGCTCGCCCGGCTTTTGGTATTTCCACAGGCAGAAATCATGCGGATGTTTTTTCCCCTCGGCAACCGTATGGCGCGCCTCTTTTTTGAGCTTGGCCAGTTTCTGGCCGGAGAGTTTTCCGTATGCTTTGCATTTTTTAAGGTCAAAATAAATACCATCAAATTCAATTTCATACACTGCACGTTTTTTTTCAAGCTGGGTAATCAAGTCTATCATTTCCTGAATATGCTCAGTTGCTTTCGGCGCAACGTCTGATTTCATAATCCCTAATTTCCCATAGTCTTCCTGATACGCCTGTATCATTTCTTCACTGAGCGCTGATTCTGTTTTTCCGCGCTCCTTGGCGCGGTTGATAATTTTGTCATCAACATCAGTGAAATTAGAAACAAAGGTGACTGCAAATCCTTTCAGCAAAAAATAGCGGCGAATGACATCAAACGCAATCGCACTGCGCGCGTGGCCGATGTGACCGTAGTCATACACGGTCGGTCCGCAGAGGTACATCCCGATTTTGCCGGGTACCAGCGGCTTGAAGGGCTCTTTTTTCTTGGTGAGTGTGTTGTAGATGCGCATGGGGTTTTGTTTTTTTGTTGTTTTTTTAAATATTTCCCTTGGTATTTCTCTTTTTCCCCTTTTTCCTGTTCTATATTCTTTTGTATAACTATCTTTATAAAAGCTCCGGTGTCCCCCACACTTATGGCAGCCAAAAACCCGTGGAAGCTTGCAACCTTGGTGCTTGCATTACTCCTGCTTATCTCCTTTTTTGTACCAAAAAATCTTCTGCGGCCGTGGGAATCAACTGACACTGCCACCAATTCGGTGGTTCCTGCACTTGTTGACACATCGTACGACCCGGCGGTTCAGGTTGCCATCATCAACGACAAGACCTGCACGCTTTGTGACGCCTCGAATGTTGAAACTGGCCTTCGTACCTATTTTCCAACGGTGCAGATAAAAACAATTGACGTCGCAAGCTCCGCCGGAAAGTCCCTTATCAAACGCTTCAATTTGCAAACACTTCCGTCATTTATTTTTGATGCCGCGATCACCGCAACAGCAAATTACGACAAAGTCAAGTCTGGGTTGATTCAAAAAGAAGGTGTGTACCTGCTTAACCCAGCGATGACTGGTGCAGGCCGCCTTATACACAATCCGAACGTGCTTCCTGATGATGCAGCAGAAGGTTCAGAGAATGCTCCTGTAGTGATGTTTGAATTTTCCGATTTCCAATGCCCCTTCTGCAAAAAGTTTTTCGACGAGACCTACCCTCTGCTGAAGAAGGACTACATCGATACCGGCAAGGTTCGCCTGATATTCCGCCACCTGCCGCTTGACATTCACGAGTTCGCTGCGCAGACCGCGCTTGCGGCGCAGTGTGCTAACGACCAGAAAAAATTCTGGGACTACCATGATGTTTTGTTCGTTCACCAAAGCGCGCTTGATGTTGATAGCCTGAAAAAATATGCAGCGGATTTGAAGCTTGACACCACCCAATTTGGCGACTGCCTCAACACCGTCAAACACGCCCAGCGCATTGCCGGCGATATCGCCTATGCCACCAGCATCGGCATTTCTGGTACGCCGAGCTTTGTCATTAATAGAGTGGTCATCAGCGGTGCTCAGCCGTACGAAATTTTTAAGACGATTCTCGACGCTGAGCTGAAAAAATGAAGACAGGCCCGGAACTGATTGAGGATGCACAGAAAGGCCGCTTTTCTCTTGACGATTTTGCCGGTTCAGTTCAGCACCTGCAGGTTCAGCCAATCCATGTCGCGGCATTGCTTGGCACACTCTATGCACGGGATCCTTCCTCGTATGGTTCAATTTCTGGTCCTGTTTTGTCCATTGCTCGGGACAGTGGTCCTATCCAGTATAATGGATTTGTTCCGAGTTTTACCGGCGTGTTCGATACTTCGGCTGAAGATGCATTCGTAACAAATCTTCTTAATGCAAAGGTTAACCACACCGCATGGAACGCGCCAGAAATTGACGAGCTCGTGCAGGGATATTGTAGCGAACGGTTTGCCCATCATCACATGGCCGCCCTGCTCGGCGCCATCATGGTACAAGGATTGACCACTGCTGAAACCGTTGCGCTCACCACTGCAATGACAAATTCCGGCAACCGTCTCTCATTTCCATCGCTCGACGCAAAAGGCCTTGTTGGGGTCGATAAGCACAGCACCGGCGGCGTTGGCGACGGTACGAGCCTTGTGCTTGCACCGTTGGTTGCAGCGGCGTGTGACTCGGTGTATGTGGCGATGATGTCTGGTCGCGTACTGAACCATACCGGCGGCACCCTGAATAAGCTTGAGGCTATTCCTGGATTTCGCGTCGATTTCAGCGCGTCAGAACTTGAAGCAATTCTTGGTGAAACACGATGCGCTATCTTTGGCCAGACCGCCGAGCTTGCGCCGGCGGATAAGAAAATCTACGCGTTGCGTGATGCAACTGGCTGTGTGGCAAACGACGGGCTGATTGTTGGTAGCATCTTGAGCAAGAAACTTGCTGCAGGGGTGCAGGTGCTGGCCATGGATGCAAAATTCGGCAACGGCGCGTTCTTGAGCGACTATGATACCTGCAGAAACTTTGCCCAGCTCATTGTTGACGTCGCCGCAGGAAACGGCATGAAAGCGCGCGCTTTTACCACTGACATGAACGAGCCGCTGGGCATGTACGCCGGCAATAAGCTCGAGGTTGCATGGGCAGTTGAATGTTTGAATGGATACCACGGCGATTCACGCTTTATGCATGTTACCTATCGCCTTGCGCAAGAAATGATTGCGCAAGCAGATCCGTTATCAGTTGCACCGTCACAGCTCCGTTATCTTATTGGTGGGCATACCGTCCCCGGTCGGCAAACTCCCTATGAAAAATTCAAGGCAATGGTCACAGCACAGGGTGGGGATGTTAATGTTGGCGGTCTTGGCTCTCTTGACCCTGACAACCATACCAGAATGAGAGGTATACCCTTGCAACGATTGGCAGCACAGAGATGTGATAGATACATTCTCCGCCGTTTGAATCCGCAAAGAACAACTCACCTTCATTATGTTACTGCCCCTAAATTTGGTTCTGTTAGCGAATGTGGCTACGTCACGAGCTTCGACGTGAAACAAATTGGCGACGAAGTACATCGGCTTGGCGACGCCACAAATCCTGATGTTGGCGTCATCTTCACAAGACAGCGCGGCGATCTTGTTGCTGCAGGCGACGTTCTCGCCGTGGTTCTTCACGACGGAAAAACAGGAAATCCAGAAGCATTTGGCAGGTACATTCATCTCGACCGCGAGCCGCCGAAAGACGAGCCACTCATCCGCGCGATGATTTCACCGTCGCAGCAATAAAACAAAAACAGAAACATTAAAAAGCCCTTTTTGTTCACTTCTTCTATGTTCCAAAAAATAAAAAAATACTGTTCTTCCTACACCGCTCCGGCAAAGAATTCGTTCATTGCCCTCTTTCGTCGCCCTCGATTTTTGCTCATTTCAGCACTCGCTGATTTTGTTTTTCTGTTTGCCTATGGTCTCGTGACTGCGCCGCTGGTGCAGAAAATTATTGAAAACCTGCTCGGCTTTGTGCAGTGCATTACCAAGGCAACAACCAACCAGTCGCCGTGGACCTTTTTGTTTTGGATTGTGCTGTATTTGGTATCAGTCTATCTCATCTATGTCGTGTTTCAGGGCGTGGCATGGTGGGCGGCTACAAAATCAAGCTCTCAAAAATTTCGGAAAACACTCCCGCTTGCTCGGTACCTGTTCAGGTTTTCAAAAACAACAGTTCCGTGGTACCTGCTTTTTGTTGCTGTCCACGCTGTTTCCTATTTCACCACGCTGGCCGCGCTCGCAGCGCAGCAGACAAAAGACCTTTCGCAGCCGCCTTTTTTTGTTGCTCTGTTTTTTATCGTGCTCTATTTTGCATTCCTCTCCTATGCCCTGCTTCCTCGGTTTACTCCAGGAACAGCAATCAAAAAGGCGTTCGTTCTTGGCATTCACCATGCGCATAAAACCATCCCACTTTTCGTCGTCATCGGCATTGTTTTTTATGCAGCAAACTTTCTGCTCGGCATTCTTGCGTATGCCCTGCTCCGCGATGTTCTCGCCCTTACGGTTCTCTACCACCTCATCTCTGCTGCGGTTATTTTTCCCTTTCTCTGTTGGACACGCCTCTACCTTCTCGCCAGTATCAACAAACTATTTAAATTCTGAATCGTGAGGGCACCGTATGGTGAAACACTCTGCTTTTTTGCATACAGCGATAAAGGCGGCGAAAGCAGCCGGCGTCATCATCAGAAAAAATTTTGACTCTGCTCCGACCGTGAGCATCAAAAAAGATAGCTCTTTTTTGACGACTACTGACCTTGCGGCAGAGAAAGAAATCATCACCATTCTCAAAAAAACATTTCCCCACCACCAGATATACTCCGAGGAAGCAGGCGCAATTCGCAGTGCAGGAACATCCGAGTATCTCTGGCTCGTTGACCCACTTGATGGCACAACCAACTTTTCTATTCATAATCCGTTCTTCAACACCGCTATCGCGCTTCTGCACAACGGCACACCCATCGTTGCAGTGGTGTACAATCCAATTGCCAATGAGCTTTTTTACGCCGAGCGCGGAACGGGCGCGTTTCTGAACAAAAAACAGATTCATGTTTCAGCGGAAAAAGATCCGAGAAATGGGGTGTTGAGTTTTTGCCACGGCTCAACTGATAAGGCAGTTGCGCGTAGTTGCCTGGTTTCCACATCACTCAAGAAAAACCTGACAAAACATGTTCGCCAGCTGGGCGCTGCGGATTTGGATATGTGTTATGTTGCAGCCGGCCGCGTGCTGTGCTACTACTCCACCGGCCCGGTGCTGCACCCGTATGACATTTACCCCGGCATGCTCATTGCGCAGGAAGCCGGCGCCGTGGTATCTGATTCAGCAGGAAAACCATTTACCTCAAAAAGCACGGATATCCTCGTCAGCGCCCCCAGCGTGTATGATGAGCTGCTGAAACATATTCACGCAGCGCTTAAACACCACTGAATATCACAACCTTTTTATTTGGCGGCTTCCCCTCTCTATTCGAGGTGTTCCTATGGACTATGACCATCATATGTGGACCAGTGTGCTCATGCGGCTCTCGCTTGGCGTTGTCTTCCTTGCTGCTGGTGTGTTAAAGCTCTTTTTTAACTTCGCACCACCGATTGAAAAAATTGTTTTCTTCATGCCCAAAGAAACATCCCTCGCGCTTCTCGGCATTGTGGAATTTGTCGTTGGTGCCCTGCTCCTGCTCGGCCTGCTGACCCGCGCTGCATCGGTCATTGCAGGGCTTCTGCTGGTTGGATTCGTGCTGAGCTCATTTGCGCTCGGTGTTTTTGTTTCACAGTTTATCATCAAAGATTTTGTCCTGCTGTCTGCAGCATTGCATTTCATGATGCATGGCGCACCAGCGTTCAGCGTTGACTCGCTTATTCAGCGGATCTAACTCATACATCAATAACTAAAGAAAAATAACTAAGGAAAAAATAAAAAAGAGGTGTCGGGTGATTCTGGTAGCCCTTGGCGGCAATGCCCTGCTTCAGCACGGGGAAAAGCCATCCATTGCCGCAGAATTGCGCAATGCAGAAACTGCTGTTCACCATCTGGCGCCTCTGCTGGCCAACAAAAAGCTCGTCATCACCCACGGCAATGGTCCGCAGGTTGGCGCGATTCTTCTTCGAAGTGAGCTTGCAAAAAATGCCGTGTACGCGCTTCCGCTTGCCGTCTGCAACGCAGAATCCGAAGGTGAGATTGGCTATATCCTTGAGCAGGCAGTGCGGAATGTGTTTCTCAAGAAAAAAATACGCCGCGAGGTTGCCAGCCTTGTTACACTCGTTGAAGTTGGCAAAAATGATCCAGCATTTCGAAAGCCAACTAAACCAATCGGGCCTTTCTACACAAAAAAACAGGCAGTGCTGCTCGCACGAAAAGGCATGTCCATTATCAACGATTCAGGCAGGGGATATCGCCGCGTGGTGGCGTCGCCAAAACCAGTGCGCATCATCGGCAGTGTAGTGATTGAAAAACTTGCCCGTGCGGGTATTATCGTCATTGCTTCTGGCGGCGGAGGCATTCCAGTTATATCAACAAAAAACCGTTTGCAAGGCATTGATGCGGTTATTGACAAGGACTATGCTTCGGCGCGGCTTGCGCATGATATCGATGCTGCTGTTTTTATCATGGTGACTGACGTGCCGTGCGTGTACCTGAACTATGGCACGACCCGCCAAAAAAAACTTTTACGGCTGACCGTTGCTGACGCAAAAAAATATCTTCGGGACGGCCAATTTTCCGAAGGAAGCATGAAACCGAAGATTGAAGCAGCAATCAGCTTTCTTACGGATGGTAATCATCGCGCGCGAAAAGCACTTATTGTCTCAATTACCGATGTCGAGGCCGCGATACACGGCATTGCAGGCACAACCATCACCCGGTGAAAAACAATATAAAGCTGAAACACCACAGAAACAAAACAGAAACAAAAGAGAAACAAAAAAGAGGTTGGCATGGTCACAAACGTCATCATCATGGGCGCAGCAGGCAGGGACTTCCATAACTTTATCACTCTTTTCCGCAACAATCCCACCTACCGCGTCGTTTGTTTTACTGCGGCACAAATTCCAGGCATTGCCCGACGCACGTTTCCCGTGAGCATCGCCGGCAAGCTCTACAAGAATCCGATCCCCATTTTTTCTGAAGAGCAGCTTCCGACGCTCATCAAAAAATATCATGCTGATGAGGTCTATCTTTCATACAGCGACCTGTCGTTCAAAGACGTCATGCAGAAAGCAGGCATCGTGATGAAAGCAGGCGCTGAATTTGTGCTTGCGCCCGCAGAAAAAACAATGCTCACGTCGAAAAAGCCCATCATTGCCGTGTGTGCCGTACGCACGGGCTGCGGCAAAAGTTCAGTGTCCCAAAAAATTGCCGCATACATACACTCAAAAAACAAGCGCGTGGTGGTCGTTCGCCACCCGATGCCGTACGGTAATCTTGAAGACGAAATCTGCCAGCGTTTTGCGTCGTATGCAGACCTCAAAAAAAACAAGTGCACCATCGAAGAGCGCGAGGAATACGAACCCTACATCGAAAAAGGCATTGTCATCTACGCAGGCGTTGACTACACTCAAATTCTCCGGGCTGCAGAAAAAGAAGCGGATGTCATCATCTGGGACGGCGGCAACAATGACACGCCGTTTTTCAAGCCCGACCTGCACATTACCTTGGTTGACCCCCACCGGCCCGGCAATGAGATTTCATATTATCCTGGCTACACCAATCTGCTGATGGCAGATATTATCCTCATCAACAAAGCCAGCAGCGCGCCTAAAAAAAATGTTGCGTTGGTTGAGCAGAATTGCCGTGCTGCAAACCCGCGCGCTGCCATCATCAAATCTGCGTCCGTCATCAAAGTGGACAAGCCCGAGCTGATTCGCGGCAAGCGGGTAGTGGTTGTGGAAGATGGCCCGACCTTGACGCACGGAAACATGACCTATGGCGCCGGCATGATTGCCGCACAAAAATATCACGCAACACCCGTTGATCCGCGGCCGTATGCCGTTGGCAGTATTCGCATGATTTACAAGCATTTTCCCAAGCTCGGTAAGCTTCTTCCCGCAATGGGCTACAGCAGCCATCAGCGCATGGAGCTCCAAACAACCATCAACAATACACTCGTGCGTGGCCATGCACATGCGGTGCTCGGCGCCAACCCCATTAATCTCAGCAGTCTGCTTCGCCTGAAAAAACCAATTGTCAAGGTGCGGTACCACGTTGAAGAGCTGGGAAAACTAAAACTCGCGTCGTTTATTGACCGTGTCCTCAAAAAACAAAAAACAAAAAAATAAAACACGACTGGTGAAACAATGGCACAACATATCGAACTCCTTGAAAAACTCATGAACGCGCTTGGCCCCAGCGGCGATGAAGGTGCGGTGCGTGACATTATCAAAAAAGAAATCGTGCCCTTTGTTGACGAGATAAAAGTGGACAAGTTTGGCAACCTGATTGCGCGGCGCGCCGGAAAAGGAACAAAAATAATGTTTGTGGCGCACATGGATGAAATCGCGCTTATGGTCAAAAACATCAATGAGCTCGGCCAGATGTCTTTCTCGGCAGTCGGCGGCGTTGAGGCCTTAACGCTGGTCGGTGAAACCGTGCGCATCCTGAACAACAAAAACCAATTTGTGTGTGAAGGCATTGTAAGCTGCGAAGAACTCCATGAAGACCTTGAGCTGGAAAAACTTCCCAAACTCAATGACCTGTACATTGACGCGGGTGTCAGCAGAAATGAGCTCAAGAAGCTCGGTATTGACGTTGGCTGCTACGTCATTCCCACGCACTCATTTAGATATCTTGGCAGCAAAAAATATATTTCCGGCAAGGCAGTTGATGACCGCGTCGGGTGTTATGTGCTTGTTGAGCTCATCAAACAGCTCAAACAGAAAAAATATGCAGAAGATCTCTATTTTGTTTTTTCAGTGCAGGAAGAAATCGGCCTCTATGGTGTTCAAGTGTCACTCTACCAAATTAATCCAGACTGGGGAATTGCGATTGACACCACCAATGCTGAAGATTCAGACCCTGCCGACCCCTTGGTAACGCTTGGCAAGGGTCCGGTTATTACACTGAAGGATTCTGAAATCATCACCAGTAAGCTTCTCGATGACCATATCAAGTCGCTTGCCAAAAAACACAAGATTCCCCACCAGCCAAAAGTGGAGGATGTGGGCACCACGGATGCCACTAAAATAATGCTGCACAAGGAAGGGCTTCCCTCAACCATGGTTGGGCTTCCGGTACGCAACATCCACTCATCTGTTGGCATTGTGCACCTCGATGACATCACCAATTGTATTCGTCTCTTACAGTTGCTCCTTGACAACCCTCCCTGCATGAGTACCCCCTGTGTAATGAAAAATATAGGCGTGCGGAAAAAGAGAAAAAACAATCGACGCTAAAAAAACATATAAACCCCCTCGCCTTTTTTTCTCCTATGAAAACCGTTGCAGTGGTCGGCAAAAATAAAAAAGCAGTGAAGCGACTTATTCATGACCTGCGCGCTGCAAGATTCCGTGTCACAAATCATCCTGAAGCAGTTATTACTCTCGGCGGTGATGGAACCTATCTCTTTGCGGAACGGAAGTATCCGGGCATTCCAAAAATTATCATCCGTGACAACAGCATCTGCAACCAGTGCAATGAAAACACCCTGCACGAAATTATTAACTCCCTGCACACCCGCGCATACACCATCCAGGAAAATCTGACACTTTCTGCAACAATTACCCATCGTTCCGGACGAAAAAAAGTATACACTCCAGTTCAATGCACCAATGATCTCATACTTCGCAACAAGGATCCAACGCAGGCGCTGCGCTACACCGTCGCCATCAACGGAAAGCAGATTGACGGAACCCTTATTGGCGATGGCATTGTCGCCGCAACACCCTTTGGCTCAACTGCCTATTTTTATTCAGTTACCCGTAAAAAATTTGTCCGTGGCATCGGGCTTGCATTCAACAATACCACTATCCATCTCCCTCCCCAGGTTCTTCCGGAGACTGCGCGTATCACCATCACGATTATTCGCAACGATGCCGAGTTTGCTGCGGACAACAATCCCGCTGTACTCATTGTTCATCCTGGCGACACCATCACCATCACCAAGGCGCACCACCCGGCAAAAATAATCAAGCTCAAAATCGGCTGGAAAGGACTTATTGACAAACTTTTTAATAACCGGCGTCGTTCATTATTCTAAACTACCATGGCACTCAAAGATCACCTTACTGGGCTCAAAAACAAGGGAAAATATTTTGTTGAAAACACCCGCTACAAAATTCGCCAGTACCAGCTTACGCGCGGCTCTGGCAGAACTGAACAAATTTTCGGCATGAGCATGGCGACCAAAATCATGATTGCCCTTCTGCTTCTGGTCGTGGTCACTGCTGTTTTTTACGGTGGAAAAACGCTTCTGAACAAAGAAAAAAGCGCAGGAGAACTCACCGACGAGGGGTACCTTCCCGTCGAAGAGGCCGACCAAGAACAGGCCGTCGCCGGTGAGCAGGCAGTGCCCATCGAACAGGAAGAAGTTGTTCAAGCAGAATCGACACCAGAACCAACTCCTTCTGCTCCTGCCCTTGATGAAGAAAAAGAACAGCTCCGTGCAGACGTGCAGCGTTTGCAAGCAGAAAACAACGAACTCACCACTCTTTTGGTCAGTGAATCTGCATTGCGTGACGCTGTGGACTTGACCATCCTTCCTGAACCATTTGACGTGCAAAACATGGGCGCATCCTGCCAGGTTGACATTCGTGACAAGGAACACGACCTTGAAAGTGAAATCCAATTTTTCAAAGAAGCAAATCGCAGTTATTCCTCGGTGCTGGAACAGGTGCGTGAGCCAGCACACACGCTCACCACAGCGATTGAACAACTCCGAACAAAAAAACAAGACCTCACCAGCATGGTTCAAAAATGCGTTGCTGAAGCGCCGGAACAACTAGCTGAGCCAGAACCTGCGCCTGAACCCGAGCCATCTCCTGAACCTGACCCCTCCTCGAATTCCTCTGAAAACCAAACTGAAACCTCGTCATGAAACCACTATCTATTCGTTCAAGCACGATTCACGGCTCTGTTTCTCTCCAGCTCAATGCCCAATATCTTGCGCTGAAAAAACAAGGCAAGCCAGCCATCAGCCTCGGCGTTGGCGAGCCGGATTTTGACACGCCTGCGCACATCAAGAAAGCAGCGAATGACGCGCTGAAGCGCGGCGCAACGCATTACGTCGCCACTGCCGGCATTCCTGAAGTGCGTGAAGCAGTTGCACAGTACTTCAAAAAATACCATCGCGTAGAATACACTCCCAATGAAGTCATGGTGTGCAATGGCGCAAAACAGGCAATTCTCAATGCGCTTCTCGTCATCCTGAATCCCGGCGATGAAGTCGTGATCCCCGAGCCATCATGGTTCAGTTTTGCCGAGTTGGTGAAACTGGTCGGCGGCGTGCCGGTGTCATGCCCAACTGAAAATTTAATGGTGCGTGCATCGCTGATTGAGCAAAAAATCACCCACAAAACACGAGCCATCATTCTGAACAGCCCGTCGAATCCGACCGGCGAAGTAATTCCATCTGCCGAGCTGAAAAAAATTGCAGCACTTGTGCATAACCGCGACCTTTTTGTTATTTCAGACGAGATGTACCATCGCTACCTGTTTGCCGGCCGACATACCAGCATTGCTTCGTGTAAAGATATGTACGAGCGCACGTTTCTCGTGAACGGCGTTTCAAAAACGTATGCCATGACTGGCTGGCGGTGCGGATTTGTCGGTGCGCCAGAACAGTTTATTTCGGCAATGACGCGGATTCAGGACCACGCAACCGGGTGTATTAATGTACCGACACAGTGGGGGGTGGTTGCCGCACTCTCCGGTACCCAAGCGCCGGTCACTGCCATGCTGAAAGAATTTGAAAAGCGGCGGAAATATATCCTCCAGCGGCTCAATGAAATTAACGGCATGGTGCCGAACAATCCTGCCGGAGCGTTTTATGTATTTCCGGATATTTCCGAATTTCGCTGTTCATCGTTTGATTTCTGCCAGCGCCTGCTCGCCGAGAAATTGGTTGTTGCCATTCCCGGCAGCGCCTTCGGTGCCGGCGGCGAGGGGCATATCCGGCTGAGCTACGCGACCTCGATGAAGAATATTAAAGAAGCGATGGATAGAATAGAAAAATTTGTGAAGAAGTTTTGATAGTGTGCCTGTTGCGAGAAATCAAAATTGGTCTTATTATACCTAACTGTTTTATGGTTAAAAAAATGGTAAATAATATCTTTATGTTGTATGGCGCACATGATATTAAATTTAAGTATGGCTTAAAGAATTTTAAAAACTGCATCGACCAGTTTAAAACAATTGTAAGAAAAAACAAACTAAAGTATAAAGATATTATCTCAATTATTGAAAATAGTATAATTGACCCTATACCTATTGGAATTAATCCAAAAACATCGCCAGAAGATTATGTGAGAAAGAAAACAGAACTGGAAAAACTTTTGCTTGAGACATTCTTAAAAAAGAAAGAGACTTTCTTTTCTACGATAATCAAAAAATTTAGAGGAAAATCAGAAGGTCATGATGATTTCAGTTTTCAATTAATGAACTTTCTAAAAAATAAAAAAACAATCATTGTGTTTGAAGAAAACAATTGTGAAGTTATTAAAAAATATGTTGAGTACGAAAATAAAAGTGTAGAAGAGACCTTAATAAGAATTTTAAAATCATCTCATGAGGTGGACAATATGAGAGATGAGTTAATGGTTAATCAAATTAAACAATTAAGTTACAAACATCCTGATAAAAATTTTGTGATTGTTAGGGGGAGTCTTCATAATAAACTTTCTGATTATCTTAAACAATCAGGTTTTGATGTATCAGACTATACCTACTGAGTGTGTCACTATTCGTCGTTTAGATATCTCCAAGGTTTCGTATCTTTAAACCTATCAAGGTCTCGTTTTATCAGATTTAAGTAGGACCCCGATTTTTCCATCAATTTCTCTTTTTTAGATGTCCATGTTTAATGAGTAGTTCTTCTATATGTGGGTGCCGATAACTAATATCTTTTGTTTCAGTTAAATCGTGAAATGTCTGCATTCCTATACTGCATTTCGTGCATAACAAATTCACAATTATCGTTCCTTTTCTTAGATTGTCAGTTTTAACATGTTTATCAAATTCCTTAACACCTACATATTTTCCATTTTTAAAATATACATCAGTAACTTTTTTTATACAATATGTATCAATGGCGTCCTTTAATCTTCCTTCTTCAGGTACTTTTCCATCTCTTCTAAACTTCTTCCATGCCTCAATTGCTTTAATCGGATCGCCTTCTACATAAGACTTCCGCATTTTGACCCTCAGTTGGTCTCTTAAACATATTATTTTTCTTTTATTTCTAGTTCTTACTTGAACAAATGGGTTATTTTCAAAATCAATTGAATGTCTACTAAACATTGTTCCTGCAAGTATATAATCATGATTTATACAAAATATTGATTTTAATAACCTAAAAAATCCCATGTTAATCCTCTTATTAAACTTCAAATAATTGATCTATATAAAGATTATCGTGGTTGGTATATCGACGTCCTTTTCTGTTTCTTCGTGCCCTCCAACTCGTTGTTAAAGTGATTCAATTGTATTTAATCCTCATCATCCACATCTTACTCCTTCATCTTCACCACAAAGAATGCGTGGTCTTTTTCAAAGGGATCCAGCGCTCGGTAATCAACAATCGTCATTTCTTTCTCCAGTTCGGCGCGCACCTTGGCAAATATCACGCTGGGCCTTTCTTGTACTGCAATACTCCGTGCCTTTACTGCGAGAATGCCACAGCCGCCTTTTTTCAGAAACATTCTGCAGTTTTTAAGGAATATCTCAACCTGATTTTTTTGGGCAATGTCTTGGAACACCGCGTCACATTCAAGGATTTTGTTCCAATACTGTTCGGGATGGTTTGCATCGGCAAGAAGCACCGTCATATTTTCACGCTGTTCAGCAACCAGTACCATGTCACGAAGCGGGCGCGGCGCCACATCAAGGGCAAACACAAATCCACTCTTTCCGACGATATCAGAGACATGGCTTGCCGTTGTTCCTGATGCGCATCCCAAATATAACACTCGCACACCCGGTTTGATTCCAATCTGGCTTACTTCCTTTATAATCGCGGCGCCGATTTTGCTCCTGCGCACGTCCCACTCACGGTATTCGATTCCACTATGGTTGACTAATCGTTCACCGTACACCGCAACGCCCGGCACGAGGTTCTGCGTGAAGAGATGATAATTTTCCTTGAAAACTCCTTGGAGCCGGTGGGGGATGATCATTTTTTTCCCTCCAGATACGCTGCAAGTTTGAGAAATGCTTGTTGGCGCTGGCTGATACAGTTCTTTTCTTCAGTCGTCATTTCCGCGTATGTTCGCGTGTGGCCATCAGGCACAAATAACGGGTCATAGCCAAAGCCGTGATTGCCGCCGCGCGGCTTGTCCAGTATTTTTCCTACGACTTCGCCGACAAACACAATCGGCTTGCTGCCCGGCTCGGCGTAGGCGACGCATGTTTTGAATATAACTGTTTTGTCGTCAAAGATGCTGGCGATTTTGCCGATTTTTTCAGTGCCCAACGCCTTGATAAAATGGGCGCCATACTGGCCGGGCATGCCACCCAATGCGTTGATATAAAACCCCGTGTCATCGACAACGACAGGCTTGTTTAATTCAAGACAGGCAGCGCTTGCTTTTGCAATTACGATTTCTTCCTGCGGCGCTTGGAGTTCAGGGAGCTGGAGATCAACATTGGTGATGGTATACTTTTTCAAAAGCTCTTGTGCCTCTTTAACTTTGTGTTGGTTTGTGGTGACAAACACAATCTCTTTCTTATGTTTCATTTTCTTCCCCTCAACTCATTGCACCTTTTCTCCACCAATCTCTTGAGCTGTTCGCCGACAAATTTCCCTTTGAAATAATCAACTTTTGCGGCAATTGAAATCTTATCGGCAAGGCACCGTGCCATTTTTCCGCGGCTTTTCTTATCAAGCTTTCCAACCAAGTCGTGTTCAAAAATCAGTCCGTATTTTGGCGAGCGCGCTCCTGTTCGCAAATGCCGGAACAATGCTTTTTCCGCGCCGAGGAGCTGGACGGTTGATGCAGGAAACTGGGAAAGCCGTTTCAAGCTGCCTGCCTTGGCAATAAGTTTTGCGCCGATGGCAACACCTGCGACGCTGGTGACATTTGCGCAGTAGGCTCTCATTGTTTTTTCAAGATATGCTTCATGTTTTTTTCGTAAGGTAACGAGCGTATTGAGCTGCTGGGCAAGTTCATGCACCGGCTCAAGGTCCTTTTGGTCAAGCGCCGCACCCATGGTTTCCTCTTCGCGGATGTTTAGTTTTTTCATCAGCGCAGGCCGGTCGAACGTCGCCAGCGCATTGATAAACGATTCGTGGCTTTCTGTCGTGTCAACAAACTCTGGCAGCGTGTAGCCGTACCATTCCCTCAAGCGTTTTGCGAGCAGGTTGAGCATCTTGGTAATCTCACTAATGCTGTTGCTTGTTTGTATCAACGTGTTGTCCTGTGTTACTGATAGTTTGATGGCCCGTTTGGTCATCGCAAGATTGTTTTTTCGCAGATCGGAAAGCCCGGAGGCGAGCGCAGCGCTCACGCCGGCATAGAGTTGTTTGAAATTTTTAACGTCTGGCTTCAACAGAATTGCGCCATGTTTGGCAAGGAGTTCCTGCTCATATTTTGTTGGCTGATCAATAATCTCTTTATTGGTGAATCTTTTTTCTTCAAGAATGCGAAAACTGCCGTCACCGTGCTTAATCACAAAGCTGCCAACGCAGGTAGTTACAACGAGTTTGTTCATGGTCCGTCTCCGGGGGGTTCACTGTGTCGGGGGTTGGCGCCTATCGTACAACGCGACTAACAACTTTGTTGGGAAGGGCTAACTATTTAAACCTTTCCATCCTGGTAGGTGGCATGAAACTGGTCTATTGCCCCTGTAAATATAACGATGAAGCGCGGGAAATCGCGCGCGAATTACTCAGGAAAAAGCTGATTGCATGCGCGAATGTGTTCCCAATTACCAGTTTGTATGGGTGGAAAAAGAAAAAACGTGAGCAGGGTGAAACAGTGTTGTTATGCAAGACAACTGCTGCCCGCGCAAAAAAAGTGGTGGCAGAAATAAAGAAGATGCATTCGTACGAGTGCCCGGCAATCATCGTGATTGACGCAAAGGCGAACAAAGAATTTGAGAAATGGGTTAGTAAATCAACGTCCCGTTAAACTCCTTTTCCCGCAGCAGATTGTCAAGTTCTTTCATTGAGGGGCCAATCATCGCCACTTTTATTTTTCGTTCAGCGGCATACTTGCTTGCCACCGGATCAAACGGCGCGTGAATGCCCGGCTTCCAAGTGGGGCCCACAATTTTTAAGAAATCCTTCCATTCAATCTTTCTAATCTTTTTTGCGTTCTTGTATCTGTGCGGGTCTTTGTCATACACATAATTAACATTTGACATGTTGATGATGCGGTAACAATCAAGATACTGTGCCAAATAAACTGCATCCATATCAGTGCTGCATCCTGGCTCCCAGCCGCCTGCAACAATAATGCGATGGTCAGTGTCCGGCGGCTGTGTCGGATTGTCCAGCACGCGCTTGTAGGCAATGGAGGAAAATAATCCGCGCACCAGTTCAGCATTGAGTTTCGTTGCGGCAATGCCAATCCAGTCAAGGTCTTTTTGCGTCATCGGGCAGAGTTTTTTTGCCGTCTGCTGGTATTCCCGCGCAACGGTTCCGCCGCCGCAGATGATGACGAATTTTTTGTCCTTGTGGTGCAAAACCACTTTTGCAAATTTTTTCAGAAACGCGATGTCCGGCTTTCCCGGATTGATGAGCGAGCCGCCGAGCGAGATGATGAATGTTTGCATGAACAGAATTATAGCGTACTGATTTTATTAAGTTTGTTGTTTTAGTCTTTCATCAGTATCTCAATGAATGCAGCGAATGCCGGCCGTGCAATCAAGACACCCATAGTGATGCCGACGATGGTCGTAAACGCAAAGCCCTTGATGAGTCCCGCGCCTGCAAATAAAAGGGGGATCATGGCAACCAGCATGGTGAAATACGTTCCCATAATAATAAAGAATGCGCTTCTGATACGCACGCGCCAGTCATACGCTTCAACCATTTTCTTGCCCTTCAACAGTTCATCAACAATGACAATCTGGTGGTCAACACCAGTTCCCGCAGCAATAATAATGCCTGCAATGGCGGAAATGTCAAGATTCCAGCCAACGACGGCGGCAAAGCCCATCAGCAGCACGATTTCTGAAATCATAGTAACCATAATAGGAATTGAAATCTTGATTTTTCGATAGCGGAGGAACACCACTACACCCACCGCAACTATTGCCAGCATGCCGACAAACAATGAATTTTTTATAAATCCCTCACCCAGTGAGGGTGAGATTGTGTCAATCTTGACCGTTTCAAGCTTTACCGGAAGACTTCCGGTAATAAGAATGGTCTGGAGCCGCTTCATGCTTGCCAGTGATTCAGTGAGTGCTCCTTCACGCGTGGTGCCCGAGCCACTGCCGCTGATTGAAATGTCAGTCACCGCGCGGCCCTGCAGCTCTGCGCCAATGTTCAGCTCGTCCACTTTTTCATCATCAAGATACAAATCAAGCTTTTGCTCAAGATACTTTTCGCCGTTGTCAGTCACAACTTTGAGCCCGTTGGTTATCTGCGCGTGTTTTTCTGCCGCTTCCGGCGTCAGCGAGATGGAGAACCTGAATCGGCACACTTCCATGCTACCGGTTTCCGTTGCTGCTTTGCCGCAGCCTGCTTGCGGGTCAATGCCTGCACATTCTGCGCTTCTGCACACATAGGTAATATCTTTTCCACCGACAAACGCCACCGTATCGCCGATTTTTGCCTCAAATTTTCCTTGTTTGCCGACAAGGTTCTTGACCTCTTCCTCGGTCGCGCCGGCGATTTCAATAAGAATATACTGGTTGCCGCTTAAGTCGGTTGTTTTGCGGATGATGACATCGCTCAAGCCGTACACATTCAGGCGCTGCTTCATGCCCTCAATCAGCGTGTCCATATCGTCGAAGCTCAACTCCTTTTCCGGCTTCAGGAGCACTCGGGTGCCGCCCTGCAGATCAAGCCCCTTGCGCAGGTTTGTTGTTGGCGCCGGATACACTTTAATGCCAATGTCTTCAGCAACTGGGTTGGTGGCATTTTTTGGCACCGACACTGTTTTTTGCACGACGGTGGTCATGTTTTGGAGCGTTCCATTGACTGTTTCTTCAGTCGTGACCGTTTCATTGACCGTGCGTTGTTCGCTTTCCTGCTGAACCGTAAGCCGGTACGTCCGCTGATCCGTGCGAATCAGGAGGGTATCGTTGAGCTTGAGGTCTTGTATCACATCATAATAATCATCAACATCTTTTATCGGTATGTTGTTGATTGACGCAATGACTTCCCGTGATGTTGGCGTTGCAGTTGACTTCGGGCTTTCCATGCCCGCCTTGAATGCGGCGCTGTCCTTTATGACTGTTCTGATAGCAACCCCTTCAACCCACGGCTGCGGTGAAATTGCGACGAGCGCAAAGACTAAGAAAATAAGCCAGATGATGATGCGCGTGTTCTTGAATGTTCTGCCGAGTTTTCCCATAGTTTAGTTCACACTGTTTGTTGTTGTTTTTCTTTCCGCTCAACATACCACCGGAGCAGCCCCGTGTTTTGAATCCAGGTGAATACCGTATCCACACAGATGCCGATGAAGATTATAGTCATAATCTGCTTGAGCACGTCTGAATCAGAGGCAAGCAATCCGACAATTACTGCGGTTGCTGTTGTTGCCGTTGTCGTCAGTCCGGTTTTGATGGCGCTGTAGATGCTCTCCATCACGCTCCCTTCTCGATGCAGTACTCGCGCGGCAAGCAGGATGTCCGAGTCAACCGAATAACCAACCAGCATGAGCAGCGCGGCAATGCCGCCGGTGGAAAGCTTGATGCCCAGAATGTTCAGGATAGCAATCGTCACCACAATGTCAGCAAAAGCAACTGAAATAACCGCGAGCGAAGGAATGAGAATCCTAAAATACAAGAGCACAACAATCGCCATGAAAACGAAGGCCAGTATCAACGCGGTAAAGGTTTGCTTGAAAAAGCTTGCACCAAGGCTGGAGCCGATAATTTCTGTGCTGTAGCCGTCTTTTTCCAGATTCAACTCCTGTGCAACGCGGTTGACAAATTCTTGCACCTGTGCTTCTTCAGTCACGTCCGCTTCAATAATCAGCCCGGTTTTTTTACCGGCGCTGCTAATCGCTTTTATTTCAATATCATTGGCAGGGAACGTGGTTGCTAACAGGTTTTTGAGCGTGTCTACATCGTGCGCTGTTGCCGGTATCGTCATGGTTACGCCGCCCTTGATGGAAACCCCTTTATGCAAGAAGTCACCAGTGGTGGCAGTCTGCACGCCAATCTGCACGAGCGCGAGGATGAGAATGATGAGCGGAATCCAGAGGAGTTTTTTGTACTGATCTTCATAGATGCGCTGATACCATGGGCGGTGGTCAAGAGCATGAGGTCGGGGATCGGGAGCAGACGATTCGTGTACTTTTACCGGTTCTTTTTTTCCCTGTTTGACTTCACGCAGTCGTGCCCGGTCGCGCCGCATTTTTTTCTTAGAAACAAACGGAGAAGAAGCAGTATCAACCGCTGACTGCCCTGATTGCCCATCTTCGTCTGCCATAGCCCGCCAAAACAAGGGCTGGTTTATAAAGCTTTTCGGAAGATATATATACCTTTTTATCAGCTACATTTCTATGGTAGATTATTGGAATTTTACACTTCCCAAAAAACCTTGGCTCCGCGGCGGCGTCATTGGCGCGGCTCTGTGCGTTGTGCTATTCTTATTTTACCTCTTTGTTTTTGTTCCACTAACTCATTCGGTGTATTCAGATCAAATTGCTTCAACAGGATTCGCACCAGAATGGACAACAAACATACCTCTGTATACCGGACACCTTATTGTTGCTTTTTATATAGAACCGTTGGGTGGTGAATTTGCAAGTTCTGTTTGTCCCAAGGAACCAAATTGTTACAGCTGGTCAGCAGCAGATTTCGTACCGAATTGCGCAACGCCGTGGAAGATGGAAGGACAGAATGGATGCTGTACTGGATTGGCTTATGTGCCGAAAGAGCCATGCGCACAGTATGTGCAGAATGGCACAGGCATTGCCTTGAGCCTGCTTCTTGTCGGGATATATTTTGTTGTCGGCGCAGGTGTTGGGTGGGGGTGGGGAAGAAGAAAAAAATAATTATTTCTTGTCTTTGAGCTCAATCGCCGCCTTCACCAGCCCCAGAAACAGCGGCGCCGGCTTGAGCAGCGTCGATTTGAGCTCAATATGCCCTTGGCAGCCGACAAAATAAGGATGCGCAGACTCCGGCAGCTCAATAAATTCAACCAGTTTTCTATCCGGGCTCATGCCGCAGAGCACCATCCCGTTCTTTGTCAGAATGTCGTGGTATTCCGGATTGACTTCGTACCGGTGGCGGTGGCGCTCGCTATTGGTTGAATCAGCGTATGTTCGGTGCATGACGCTGCCGGGCGTGAGATGTGCCGTGCATGCACCGAGTCGGAGCGTGCCGCCCATGTTTTGGAGATTTTTCTTTTCAGGAAGAATACAAATTACGGGATGCAGCGTGCTCGGGTCAACTTCAGTGGTGTTTGCTTTTTCTAGCCCGCAGACATTGCGGGCGAATTCAACCACGGCTAGCTGCATACCATAACAGATTCCAAGATAAGGAATTTTATTTTCGCGGCAGTAGCGTATTGCTTTTATTTTTCCCTCGACACCCCTACTACCAAATCCGCCGGGCACAATCACGGCATGCGCACCATTCAGCAGCTCTTTGAATTCGTTTTCATTATACTCTTCAGTTTCGCTTGTCTCAACCCATTTGAAATTTATTTTGTAGCCGGTGTGCGCACTGCAGTGGTTCAATGCTTCAGCAATGCTTGCGTAGGAATCTTTCAGCGCCGTGTATTTGCCGCAAATCGCGATGGTGATGTCCTTGCCAAATGGGTCAATATTATTTGCCAGCCGGTTCCATTCCTCATTGTGTGGCTCAATCGTGATGCCGAGTTTCTTGCTGATGATGCCGAGAATTCCTTGTTTTTCAAAAATTGCCGGAATCTTATAAATGTTATCAACATCAATGCCGCTGATGACCGCGCTTGCTTCCACGTCGCAGAACGTGGCAATTTTTTCCTTAATTTTGTCCGTCAAAAATTCTGCGCACCTGCCGATGATGATATCGGGCTGGATACCCTTTTCGCGCAGTAGGTTGACGCTCTGCTGGGTTGGCTTTGATTTTTGCTCGTCAACACCGGATGGCTTCGGAATGTAGGTCAGATGCACATACAAAACGTTTTCCCGGCCTGCGTCTTTTTTCAGCTCGCGCGCCGCTTCGATATACAATTCGTTTTCAACGTCGCCGACCGTGCCGCCGATTTCAATCAGCACAATCTCTGCGTTTTCTTCGTTGGCGATTTCAAAGAAGTGTTCCTTGATGAGGTTGGTGACGTGCGGAATCATCTGCACGGTTTTTCCCAAATAGTCGCCGCGGCGTTCCTTGTCGCGGATTTTTTCAAAGACCTTGCCCATGGTAAGGTTCCATTTTCCTTTGCACGTGACGCCGAGAAAACGCTCATAGTGGCCGAAGTCCATGTCCACTTCCGTGCCGTCGTCGAGCACAAAGACTTCGCCGTGCTCCACAGGATTCATCGTGCCCGGGTCAACATTGAGATAGCCGTCACACTTGACCGGGATTATGTTGAACTGGCGCGAAAGAAGATTGCCAATGCTGGCGGTCGCAATGCCCTTGCCGAGCCCCGACAGCACGCCGCCGGTGACCACGATAAATTTGGGTGTTTTTTGAGGGTGCATTGATGAGGGAAGAAGCCAGGGGTATTTATAGTTTTGCGTAGTAAATTATATAAACATCTTTGTATTCCTTTTTTCCATGTCCCAAAAACTTAGCGTCCAAGGCATTACATTCGCCGCAGGCATCATGTGGGGCGCTGCCATTCTTTTTCTCGGCGTGCTCGCCACGCGCGGCCACGGCCTGCCGTTGATGCAAGCATTTGCATCCTTATATCCTGGTTATCAACCAACTTTTTTCGGCGTGCTCATCGGCGCAGTGTGGGGCATGATTGACGGCTGCATTGCCGGCGCGCTGTTTGCGTGGGTGTATAATCACTTTGTGAGATAACGGATTGAGCAGTACTTTTTTAACGGATTATTTTTCTCTTCATCTCAAATGCATAAAATAACAGGTCATGGTATTGTTCTTTCGGTTGCATCCGTTCAATAAACGGCACATACACTTTGTAGGCATCTCCTCCTAACTCAACCACCTTTTTTGCTATATAATCTGAATAACCTTTAGCCCATCTTTCCAATTTCGAAAATTCCCATATCGCTTCTCCTTCTTTTGTCCAATCGCCCGCCCATCTTTGAACTGAAGGAATTTCTACTCCTCCCACTGTTTCAGGATGATGTAATAAATAAGATTCACCAAGAATAAGAGCGGGTATGAGGTCTCGGTCGTCCAGAAGCTCAACTCGTTTGATTGTTCCTAAACACAGCTGAGGTACTGGATCTAATGGATACAGTCTTTGGTTTTGGTGGGGAACATATACCGTTTCAAAAAGAATTAACAAACCCGGCTCTATTAAACTGGTCCATTGCTCGAGTCTTTGTTCTTTTTTTCTTTGTTTTCGTTCCTCATTTTTTTGTGTTTCTTTCTTTTCTTCTTCGATCCTACGGAGTTCTTCCTCCCACCTACGGAGGATGTAGTTAGGCAGGACCATCAAACCAACCTATTTCCCGATCATCACAAACAATCCTGCCTGGTAATCAGCTGGTTTTCCCGTGCCCAGTGCTGTATCGACGCCAATGCCGGCGATGAATCCATCAACCAACTGATATCCAAGCCGTGCGGCAACTTTTGTTCCGAGAAATTTGTTGCTCGTTGTCTGAGTTACTGTTTCAACGCTTAAGCTGATATCATCCATTTTGAATTTTGGCGTCAGGTGCAGTTCTCCAATCTGTACATTCCCAAAACCTACCCGTGCTGCAGCATAGAGTGCAAACGTATCAGTAAGTTGGCTGTATCGTTCAGCTGCAGCCACGGGAAAAATATCTTCGCCTACAAACCGTGCCTGTCCGCCGAGCCGAACATCGTAGGGCAAGCCAAGCATTACCTCATTGATTGTCAATCGTTTCCCAATAGTCTTTCCATTATAATCTGTTGCTGGCTTATCTCTCAAAAAATACCATGGCTTTAACGGAACATCATCAAGTGTCACGCGTGCTTTGATGTCCCGCTTGATGCCTTCACTGTGCGCAAACGCCTCGGCACTTGCTTTGACAGAAGAAGCCGCATGCACTGCCGGTGTCGTGAGAGCGAGCAGGGTGATGAGTGTTGCTTGTTGTTTGTTCATGATAGTCTCCTCACTACCTCTTTTCTGTCATGCAAGTTGTCCGCCCCCTTTTATACATTACCTCACCCTAAGGGGGGAGAAATGGAAAGACTTAAATATCTACTTTCTTTTCCCCCCATAATGAACCATTCCATCCTCGAATCCATCGGTCTGACCAAATCAGAGATCAACGTGTACCTTGCCTTGTTGGAGCTCGGCTCCTCAACCACCGGCCCGATTGTCGATAAATCACAAGCAGCAAGCTCGAAAATCTACGAAATCCTCGACCGGCTTGCGCAGAAAGGCCTTGTCAGCTATGTCATCAAGGCAGGCACCAAATATTTTGAAGCAGCAGACCCCCAGAGACTTCTTGATTATGTGCAGGAAAAAGAAGAGCAGCTTAAGCAACAAAAACATGAATTAGCTACGGTTCTTCCCGAGCTCAAATTGAAACAAACGCTCTCAAAATACAAGAGTGAAGCGCAGATTTACAAAGGGATGAAGGGGCTTGATACTGCGTTCAAGGATGTGTTTAAAGTGTGCAAAAAAGGAGATGAACTGTATGTCTTTGTTGTTGGTGAGTTGGATGAGCGACTCAATGCGTTTTTCATCCGCCAATACACAGAACGCGCCAAACGCGGCATCACGACAAAAACTATTTTTTCAGAAGCGGGAAGAACATATTACGAATCACGAAAAAATCTGCCCTATTTTGAAGGGAAAGTTATCGGAACAACTTCATCGCCGGCAACCGTCCAAGTCTATGGCAATAAAGTTAACTTGCGCATTGGCGGCGCAGACAATGTCGTGTGCATGATTATCGATAACAAACAGCTTGCGCAATCATTTAAAGAGCAATTCGACGCACTCTGGAACCAAAAAGTCCACGTCTTTGAAGGGCAAAAACAGGCAACGCTCTTTTTCAAAAATATTCTCACTGACCTGCATGCAGGCGATGAATACTTTGTCATTAATGGAAATTATGGCGGGCTTAAGGTATTGCGAGATTTTTTTATTGCCTACCATCCTCAACGCAGTGCGCTCGGCATTAAAGCACATTTTTTGTTTAATCAAAACGTCAAAAAGCATGTTCACAAACTTGCGTTGCCTCCAGCAGAATACCAGTTTCTTCCACCCGACTTCAAGTCCCCTCTCCAAATTTCATTCTATAAAAACAAGCTCTACATTTCGTTGTGGGAAGAAAATGCCATCGGCTTTCTCATAGAAAGCGAACGGCTCGTCAAGGCGTTTAAGGCATACTTTGATACGCTATGGAACCAAAAAGGCATCAAAAAATAATCTTCCACAGTCCTGACCACACCGCCCATCCGTCAAACGGCGGTATCGGCAGCATGTTGAAGAAGAACAAGAACATGTTAATTTTTGCCGTCAAAAACCAGACCTTGTGCCATTTCTGCTCGCCGATTTTCTGCTTGTACAGCTGGCGTGCTGCCAGCCAGAGCACGAGATTAACACCCGGCCCGGCAAAGGCAATCAGCGTATTCTGGAAAACTGTTGACGCGCCGCTGTGGGACACATAGCCCGGCACGAAAAAAATAAAGCCGAAGTTCACCATTTTCAGAATAACGCCAAGCAGCAAAAAGCCATAGCTTGCGTGAAACGTCGCCGCGAGCCCATATCCCAGCGCAACAATTTTGTGGCCGAACTCGTGCAAAATAACGCCCGGCGCGGTGATGAGCGCAGCGTACCATAATTCGCGCCAGTTAAACTTCACCGGATACTGATAAGCGCTCACGGCAAAGGAATCCTTGAAAATATAGCCCAGCGCAAGTGTCATAATAATGACGTCAACAATCTCACGAAGGGATATAATCATGGCATCTACCGCTCTGCTGGTGCATTGGTGATATTGGAATCGGAATCGTCCGGCACGGTTTCATCCACCATACTGCCAGTAATGCTCGGAGCAGTGGCATCAGCAGCATTCGTATTTGCCGCGAGTCCGGTCACACTTCCGGCGCCAACTTCTGCATTCACATTCATGTCTTTGACTTTTTGCAGCACGGTCCACGTGCCAATGGCTGAAACCATAATCGCCAGTACCAAGAGCACGGCGATGGTTGAATTTGGAACTTGCGCTTTCATACAACACCTCAGTTTTGCTTTCCTTTTGGGGTTTTTAAATTTTCTGCTGTTCGCCACCATAATCATTATTAACCCGTTCCCGTTGCCGATCTTCATGGCTCTTTTCACCCAAAAATATGCGCCGAAAAAAAACAGCGACATCGTGGGGCAGGACCACGCCATTGCGCAGGTGCAGTTGTTTATCAAGAATTTCAAACAACAAAAACACCGCTGCCTGATTCTCCATGGCCCTGCAGGGTGCGGCAAAACTTCTATCGCACATGTTGTTGCGCATGGAGAAAACCTTGAGCTCGTTGAGCTGAACGCCAGCGACGTGCGCAACAAAGAGGGCATCAGCAGTGTACTCGGGGGCGCGCTGAAACAGCAGTCGCTGTTCTTCCGCGGCAAAATTATTCTTCTTGACGACATTGATGGCATTTCTGGCAGCGGCGACCGCGGCGGCGTTGCCGCGCTCCTTTCACTTCTTGAAACCTCTTCTTTTCCTGTTATTTGCACCGCCATCGATCCGTTTGCAGACAATCTCAAACCGCTTCGCAAAGCCAGCACGCTGGTGGCGTGCGCGCTCTTGGATTACGCATCGATTTCATCGCTGTTGACCACGATTTGCGCCGCGGAAAAAATCACTGCAGACCCCGTTGCCCTGCGGACGCTGGCGCGGCACGCCGGCGGCGATGCACGCGCGGCGCTCAATGATTTATACACGCTCACCGGCGGAACACACACGCTCACCGCCGCTGAAGTTGCTGGCTTGGATGCGCGCGAACAGCTCGAATCAATTCCGAATGCGCTCCTCAAAGTATTCAAGACCAAACAGCTCGACATTGCCCTCCACGCATTTGATTTGGTTGATGAAGAGCCCGATCAAATCCTGTCGTGGATTCAAGAAAACCTGCCGCACGAATATAACCGGCCAGCTGACCTTGCGCGGGCATACGATTACCTTTCAAAAGCAGACATTATGCGACGGCGGATTCGGCGCTGGCAATACTGGCGGTTTCTCGTGTATGTGTCTGCGTACATGACCGGCGGCGTTGCCGTGTCAAAGGATGAAAAAAATCATGCCTTCATCACCTACAAGCAAACCATGCGCGGCCTGATGATCTGGCAAGCAAACATGAAATACACCAAGCGAAAAAGCATTGCTGAAAAACTTGCTCCTGCGCTGCACACGTCGTCAAAAAACGTGGTGAACAATGTTATCCCTTACTTGCAGGGGATGTTTAGAAATACAACACCTCGCAGTACCCCGATGACTGCGCAGATTGCTACCGAATACGAATTGGACGACGATGAGGTTGCGTGGCTGAAGGGGAAATAGCAACAAATTATATAAACCCCTGTTATCCTCTGTGGTTTATGGCAGAACCCTCAAAAGAAAAAGAATCAAAAACACCAAAACTGCTCTCCATCGAAGAGATGGCCACGTTCTGCAAAGCCAAGGGCTTTGTCTATTTATCTGGAGAGATTTACGGCGGGCTTGCCGGCTTCTTTGATTTCGGCCATCTCGGCTCAGAGCTGAAAAAAAACATCAAGCAGGAATGGTGGAAGCACTTTGTCCAGTCCCGCGAAGATGTTGTCGGGATTGACGGCAGCATCATCACCAATCCAGCAGTGTGGAAGGCATCCGGCCACGTTGATTGTTTTGAAGACATCATGGTCGAGTGTGAAAAATGCCACGCCCGCATCCGCGGTGACCACCTTATTGAAGACCGGCTGAAAATTCAGGCAGACGGCCTTTCTAAAGAAGACATCACCAAACTCGTCATTGAAAATAAAATCAAATGCTCCTGCGGCGGCGCGTTTGCAGCGGGAAAACAATTTAATCTCATGTTCTCCACGAATGTCGGGCCGGTTGAAACCGCAACCTCAAAAGCATATCTTCGCCCGGAAACAGCCCAGCTCATGTTCACGAATTTCCGGCTCGTTACTGAACACGGCCGCATGAAGCTTCCGTTTGGCATTGCCCAAATCGGGCGGTCGTTTCGCAACGAAATTTCGCCGCGGGATTTTCTGTTCCGATGCAGGGAATTTGAGCAGATGGAAATAGAATATTTTATCCATCCTGAGCGCGTGCAGTGCCCGTTTATTGGCGAAGTCCTTGAAACATCGCTTCTTATCTTTTCAGCAGAATCACAGGACAAAAAACAAAAAGCCGTTGACCTGACCATCAAAGAAGCCCTTGACAAAGGCGTTATCAAAAGCCAATGGCATGCCTACTGGCTCGCAACATCGTTCAATTGGTTCATCAAGCTCGGTGCCAACCAAAATAACTTCCGCATTCGCCAGCATCTCCAGACTGAAAAGAGCCATTATGCCGTCGATACGTGGGACCTTGAATATAATTTTCCGTTCGGCTGGAAAGAATTGCAGGGCATTGCCAACCGCGGCGACTTCGACCTGAAACAGCATATGCTCCATTCAAAAGTTGACCTCTCACTGTTTGACGAAGAAACACAAAAAAAAGTTGTCCCCCACGTTGTTGCCGAGCCGTCGTTCGGCGTTGAGCGCACGTTTTTGGTGTTCCTGTTTGATGCATACAATTATGATGCCGAGCGGGGAAATGTTGTGCTGAAACTGCATCCCAAACTCGCGCCGGTGCACGTTTCAGTTCTTCCATTGGTCAACAAGCTCCACGACAATGCGCGAGAACTTTTCGCCAAGCTGAAAGATTATTTTGTGTGCACCTATGACAAATCAGGCAGCATCGGAAGAAGGTATGCCCGCAACGACGAAATCGGCACGCCGTACTGCGTCACGGTTGACTTTGAAACACTGCAGGATCATGCAGTTACGATTCGTGACCGCGACACCACGGCGCAAAAACGCATTCCAGTTACCGACCTTATCCGTGTTATCGACGACCTTATCAGCGGAAGAACAACATTTAACAACATTTAATAAGCTCTACTGCTCAAGAGGGCATATGGGAAGAATTAAAAAAGAGGCGATACGTGCAGCAGGCTACACTCTTCTCGTGCTTTTTTTCTTTGCCGCCTTGCTCCTGCTTGAGGGCACGCCAAGTAATGCCAACGGTATTACCGGATTTCAGGTTGCTGATGTTGAGCAAACCCTGACGACGGGAACGCCTGTGCCTGAAGACTTGCTCGCCCAAGTCAAGGCATTTGCCAACAGCTTTCCGCTGACGAAAGATGTTGGCGACGGCGCTGAAATCTGCCTGCTCATTGACTTCGGCAACAACAATGTTAAATCATTTGACCTCTTCAAGGATGGCGGCGTTGTTGAAGTGACCGAGTCAAAATACAGCACCTACTGCAACAATGATCCGAACAATCAAGGCAGTGAAGACTTTGTCATACAGTACGTTGATTACGCTTCTTTCAAAGACCACATCACGAATCCGACGTGCGACAAATTCAAAAATAATGGGCAAGGAAATGACTTTTATTATCTCCCCTCCGAGTTTGTAAAACTCGGCGGCGACGCGGTATGCAATCGGGTGTTCCAAGTGCGCTACTGCCCTGCAATCAGCCAGTGCTTGAGCAACAGCGACCTTGCGCAGATGGGAATGGACTGCTGCATTGAGAAAAAAGGCCTCTACCGAATTCCCGGCTTTGGCACGTGGCAGTTTTACGCAGCTGCTGGTGTGTTTTTCGTTGTACTCTTTGGCATGGTTCTTTTGCTGATTCACTTCCGGCACAAAGAGGCGCAGATTGAGAAAAAAGAAGCAACCTACCACGCCGGCCAAATTGAAGAGTACATTCTCAAAGGCATGAAGACCGGGCACACTGAAGACGAAATCCACCAAAAACTGCTCGACGCAGGGTGGGATGAAGAATTTATCACACCGGTGTTTGAAAGCGTGCGGATGCAGAAGAAGAATTAACGGAGATAATGCCTGTCAAAAATTCTTTGCGCTTCGGTATCAATCATTCTTCTCAACGTCCTTCCAGTGTTATACACCGTGCGCACCACTGCTTCCAATCGTCCGTCATGGGCAAAATCGGTTTCAAGTGGGTGGTACGCGAACACGCCGGTATCCAGCGCGATCAATTTCACTCCATGCTCTTCCTGCACTTCGCCAACCATTTTTTCCACAATCCTGTACCATACTGCATCTAATCGTCTATCTGCAGCGCGTGTTGTTGATTCCAAACGAATATGGTCTACATACGCACCGTCTCCCGGCACGTCGTGTACCTGTACCGTGCTGTACACATGAAAATCATTATTCGCTTCATGAAACTGCACTGAACGCTGGGGCGTTTTCAACGCTGCTTGGTCGTCATTGCTCGGTGACCACGTTCCTTGCACAACGCGGTTGACCGTGGCTACAAGGCGTGGGAGGAGGATAATTGGTTCTGTCATACACTTCTCACAACATCCACTCCTTTATAAGAATTATTATGCTGGAACAAAACCATCAGCGTAAACTTTATATACCAACACGTTCGCCCAAAGGGATATGCCAATCGCAGACCTCAAAGCAGGACAGGGAAAAGTTGACCTTACCGTCGACATTACTGAAAAAGGTGACGTGCGCACCTTCGCGAAATTTGGCAAGGAAGGCAGAGTATGCAACGCAACGGCAAAAGACGCTTCTGGTGAAATAAAATTAAGCCTCTGGAACGAACAGGTTGACCAAGTCAATGTCGGCGACAAAATCAAAATTACGAACGGCTATGTCAGCGAATGGCAGGGCGAGAAACAGCTCTCCACCGGCAAGTTTGGCACACTGGAAGTCGTGAGCAAGGGCGCAGGTGCAGCGCCTGCAGAATCAGAGCCGGCACCAAAAGCTGCGAAGAGTGAAGAAGACGATTTGTTTGAAGAAGAGACAGTTTAAGATTCTAAGCCTTCTCAAAAATATAATTGCCTACTGCCCTCCACGTTCTTTTGTATTCTGCTTCACTTCGCACATAGTCACGTAATGGTTGGTCACGAAACGGCACGTACATGCCGCCCGGCATAAGGCATCGCCGTATTTCATTCACTGCTGAAAAAAGATCAGTAGTGTACGGTACACGGTTCAGTTGAAATGTTCCCGCACAGTTCGGAAGGGTGTAGTCATACAAGAGCGCAGTAAAAACCATGCCGAGCGTGTCGTTCTGGAAAGGCAAGCGCTTTAGGTTTGCACATACCACTCCGGGTGCCGGCGTGAGAATTGCACGGTCGCAATCAACTGCTATCACTCTACTATCAGGGAACTCAACCCGCAAAAACTCGGTAATGGAACCCGTGCCGCAGTTGCCATCGAGAATGATTTTTTCTTTTAGCCCTTCAATTTTTCCGGCATCAGTGAGTATAGTTTTCAGTGCGCGGACCATACACTCCGCAGTAGCCGAATCGGTATACAGGTTCATGTGTCTCGTTCATCAGCCGCTCCTATTTAAACCTTTCACTATCAACTCTAACTTTCTCTTTTTTTCTTCATTTTCAAAACCAATCTCTTTTTGAAATAATCGTATGCTTTCTTTTCTTCGTATCTTCATTCTTACGCCGACCGTCACTTTTCCATCTTTGCGCTTATTTTTTCTTCCTTCTAAAAACGGTTTTGTTGTTTTTATACCAAAATAAGACTCGAGCAACTTTTTTATATCCTTAAAAAAATTAATTCCATCTTTAACGAGAGATACCTCTTTAGACATTTTTATTTCTATTGCTTTTGAAAAACAATCGACACACCCTTCACAGGTAAACAACCGTTCGGCAAAACGGCGAAAACATTCTTTATCGTTTCGAATCCATGCGGGTATAACAAAACGTTGTAACACTTTATTCCCTGCAGGAACACCTAGACTATACATGTACCGTGCAATCTCTCTGTTATTAATCCCTAAATTAAATGAAACCCCGTATAGGTTTGTTTTATTTTCCCTGATTTTGCCTTTGTAACCAAAGAGCACGTTTATTTCGTTATTAAATCGCTCAAGTTCCGTAGTATCTTTTGAGGTATAATCCATCCTCCATTTTGGATGGCCTTGAAGATGCCCATCTCCCATAAGATCTCCAACAATCCCTGCTAATATCCTCTTCTTCATAAGGGGGCATGTATTGTTCCTGTTTAAATACCTGACGCGGGTGTTTGTCCAGTGTCCAGTGGAAAAGACCAAAAACTATATAAATCGTCCATAAGCCCTCTGGTTCAAGCTGAGTTATTATGGGAATGAGAAAACAATTGTTTTTTTGCCATTAACATAGCTCAGCCTGGGAGAGCACCACGCTGAAGACGTGGTTGTCGTGGGTTCAAATCCCACTGTTCCCATGGGGGACTCGCAAGAGTCCTTCTTTATTTTTCTCTTCCGATAAAAATATATACCTCCGGAGTTTCCTGTGCACATGGTTAAAAAATCATTACTCGATCGAGTGCATGATGCGACTCCCCTATCAGTGCCACTATTAGTCTGTGCAACATTTATCGGCGGAGGTTTGTATCTGGGCAGGTATCTGGATAAATTGGATGATGTACGTTGGTGTCGCCAAAAAACATACAGCTCATCTGTTTCTGGCAACACTTTCGACCCTGTAACTGTAGCGGGGCCTTTGACCAATCTGTCCTGTAATGAACTTTTTAACTGGGATACACCATCTCCCGTTGTGCGCTTTTTAAATAACTACGCTGCCGCTAAATATGGCATTCGATAAATCCGATACAATTTTATATTGGTGTTTGTTCTCTACTGTCAATGACTGACCAACCACTAACCGAACGACTTGATAGTGAAACTTCTTTAACAGGGTTCTTTGTAGGCGCTATTATAGTCCCCGCAGCACTTGTGGCAATAATGGCTTCTGCGGCTTACACCCAAATGAAAAGGCAGGATGTTGCCTATTGTCGCGGACAAATGAGTGCTTCGGCTGCGTCTGTTCAGCCAGTAGATCCAACAAAAATCTATGCACCCGAGACGGGTTCATCATGTGCTGACCTTTTTCGTTGGGAAACTCGTTATAACTCCTCTTATTTCTATATTAAGTAATCAGAATCATTTTCTTCCTCACTGCGCAATTCCTTTCAGTATAGTGACCGCGAGAATGTTGAAGAGCACAGTCACAACCGTTGCAATGACAATATACGTCAGCGTACTCGTGACCAAATTACTGCCGAGCATGTAGCGTTCGTTTAATTCATCAGCCCCATTCTCCACCCCATTCGTCATTATCGTCAAAATATATACAATCTGTACAACGTACAATCCGACCATGAACTGGAAGTAATACGTCGGCACGCTGTCGCCAAACAGCGAAAGCAATCCACCAGCTCCACCGCCACCGGTCTCCGCCAGTGTGCGCATCTGCGCGCCCAACTTTCCAAGAATCGTCGTAATCATCGACGTAATGCCAATGACAATGCCGGAAATCACCGGCGCCATGAAGCTAATCTGCGAGCGCATGGATGAGACAATGTCAGACAGCAAATCCTTCAAGCGTTCGTTGACTTTGTGAATTTCTTTCATGTAATTCGACACGTTAATCAGCGCAGAGGCTGCAATTTTCGGTCCTTTCTTTGCGCTTTCGGTGAGGACTTTCATGGACGATTCAATTACATCAGACGGATAGGCAACCAGTGCGCCGTACTGCGGGTGGAAAATCGCGTCTTCAACGCCCATGCCTTTCTGCGAAATATTGTTTGACACCGCGGCAAAGAACTCACCCGACACCGTGCCTTGCATGGTCTCTGCCACTTTTGCAAATGCAATCTCCACCGGTATGCCGTCGCCGATGCGGTTGCCAAGCTGGAACAGCGCCGAAGCAAATTCCTGCTCAAGCTGGCGGGACTTTTCACGGATTTGAATCACATTTTTCGAGCGCAGTTTGAAATACAATCCCATACTAATGCCAATTCCTACAATAATAAACATGCTCAACAGCGTTGCGCCGAGGCCATAGGGCCCAATGATCTCTCCACCAGGGCTGTCTGGCTTTGGCTGGGACAGGCGATAATCAAGCAGCGCAATTTTCGCGTTTTTGTCCTCCATCTTCGTCGTGGATGCAAGGTTCCAGTCGTTGGTAATGACAAAATCCCAGTGGTTATTTTTTTCAACGGGGTTATATACTGCTGCGTGGATAAGGAGGGGGGAAAGGCCGAGGAGCAGGAAGAACACTGCAAAAATCACCGCGACATACATCGGCTCAATAGACACTTCTTTTTTGCCGAAGTGGAAAATCATTTTCTTGAATTTCTTGACTTCAGGATTGTCAGAAATGTCCGTATCACCGTAGCCCGTGGGCCGCGTTGAGAGAATTTTTCTGCTCATATAATACACACCGAGCGGCAGCGCAATGTTGTACAGCGCAACGAGGTGGTACCATTTCACTTGGGACATGAAGCTGACGACCAGCGGAAGAATCACCAGTCCCAGAATCGGCAGAATAACACCCATCATATGGAGCATGGTAATAGGGGACTTGAGTTCCTGCGCGTAGTGCAACATTTTTTCATACGTGCCTTCAAGCATGGTTGAGAGAGCGCGGTCGAGCGTTCCCACCCGTTTTGTTTCGTCGCCCTCATACAGCGATGCCTCAATGAGGTGCATTGATTCGATAAACTCCTGCGCTGAATCTTTCCACGTTTCCAAATACGCATCCAGCGCTTCTTTGACTGACTCATATTTTTGCGTTTCAACATCCCACAATATTTTTCGCAAGTCCAGCGACAGCGGCGGCGTGAGGTGTTCGGTGGCAAAGCCAATTGCCCGCTCGAGATTTGAGGTATGGCGCATGTACGTCACAATATAAAAAATGCAGAGCACCATCTGGTTGCTTGCCTTCATCCGCCAGCTGTTGGCGAAGAATGTTGGGAGCGTTTGCAGCGGCTTGACCATAAGGTAACCACAGATGAAAAAGAAGAAAATAAAAAACGGCGAGTCGAGCAGCAGAAATCCAAGGAGTGCACCAACCAGCGCGATGGCAGTTGGTCCAAGAAACGCAAACGTGTACACCCCAGTTGGCGTTGCATTGAGGTGGCATATTTCAATATTTTTTTGGAGCTCGGCAAGCTTTTCCTTGGGCGGGCTTATCTTGACTATCTTTTCCGCGGTATTACACATCTTTTCATAGAACGTAAATTGTTTGGGTAGGTATTCTTTTTTGAACTCGCTGTACTCCCGGCTCATTATCTGCTTTTGCTCAACTTCCTCCTCGACCGTTGGTGGGGCAGCTGCTTCCTCGGCAAGCTTCTGTTTTGTGCGCTCAAGCACGCCGGAAATTTCGCCGCGCAGCTTGGCGCGCTCGTCTATCTGCTGCTCTTCTGCAATCGGCTTCTTGTCAAACAGCCCCATGGTCCCTCTTTTTTTAGATTATTTTAATCAATCATATCATTCACAATCATCGAACTCAATAACGTAATCACCGTAATGTACGTGTCAAATAATTCAAAACAGCTTGTCCCATACGATTTTTTGATTAACCACACAGTCCAAAATAAACTGATAATATACAAAGCCCCTTTTACCTGATTTTTCATACTTACAATACTCCCAATATTCGTAATATAAGCAAGATGCCTGCAACGATAACGATGGCCCACCCGATATACTCAACTGGTTTCATGAGGACCCCTCCTTTGAAGGATATTCTGTGTTTAAGATTTATAAATGTTGTTTAGAACCGGAAGGTTTTTTAAGAGGTGCCCGATTTTTAATGTATGTTACACCTCAATGAAGAACTTGACCTATTTTTGCCGGCGTTGTCATGGGTAAATCGATTTATTCCGGAGTTGTATACGCCTGTTTCTGTCAATGATTTTGTTGAAAATCGGCACTTGGTCAAGCCAACAAAAACAATTTTACCGCTCGGTGTGTTTTTTTATGGTGATGCGTTAATTGGATTTCGTAACGTTTCTTTTCGCCGAGGTGCAGAGGATACGCATACCTTGTATGATATGACTGATGAGATGGAAATCGAGATTTCTCCGGGGGCATTGGAAACCGTCACTACTCGGCATTTGACCCATACCGAGCTTACTCTTCCTGACGGGCGGCTTTTCAAAGCAGATGTGTTGTACCATCCCCAAACAGACAAAGCATATCTTTTTGCAGTTACCCGTTCCGGCCGACCCGCACGGAAAACAGAGCGAGCAGAATTAACCGATCGTCTCGAGACGCTGCGTGTGTACCGATAAACAACATGCACTATCTCATATGTAGAACACTTCTATCATCAGTAAATCTGAACTCAACCGGCTGTATGTCATCCGGGAAGTCGTAATATACTCTTTCTCCATTGAGCATGCCATATTCTTCTCCCCTCTGCCCGGGTATAAATCGGGCTGTTCCACCGTGGGTGAAATCTTCTACAATCAAGAAATATCTGTCTGGAATCTCGTCGATGTCAACGCTTGGCACTTTTACTGCTAAACAAACTCGTGAAGTTCTCTTCCCTTCTTTATGTGCATATTCTAGGTGTCGGGCATACATTTCAGCAACAACACGCTGCATTGAACAGTCTTCAAGAATAAAATTTTCTCGTGTTGCCAGCCACAGGCCGGATTCTAGCTCTCCCAATCTAAAATGAGTATTGGACAAACCTGACCCTAATGATTCTAAAGAACACTCACCTGCTCCATTCACGGAATAGTCACGCAGCGCATCCATAATCGTTCTTGCTGATTCAATTCTTGGCTTTAGCTCTTGTGACGCTTGGTATATGTCTCCCATAAAATTTGGAGGTGATGAATGGATTATAAAGTTTTATATCTTCTGCTCACTCCTTCCCACCCACGTTCATCTTCTTCATTTCTTTTTTGCGCAGTGCGCCGTACGGCGCGCCGTTTTGAACTGACACTGCCCCCCCAAGTCGCAACATTTATATATCAGTTGCTATAATAATGTTGCACATGATACAAAATTATAGCAAATATCGGATTTTGCAGGAATTTTTTGATTTTCCAATGAAACAGTTTCATCTGCGGGAACTATCACGGCGAACAAACTTGGCCCAGCCATCAGTACTGAACCACTTAAAAGCCTTGATGAAAGACGGGTTTATTATCAAAGAAAAAACAGGGCTCTATCCAACCTATCGTGCCCAACGGGATACTGAGCGTTTTAAAACGCATAAAAAAGCAGCTATCTTCATGCGGTTATTCGAAAGCGGGCTTATCGATGCTCTCTATGATGCCTGCATGCCTGATACTATCGTTCTGTTTGGTTCAGTGGCAAAAGGCGAAGACACCGAAACCAGCGACATAGACCTCTTTGTCCAAGCGCCCCCAAAAAAAGTTGATCTTACCCGCTATGAAAAAATACTGCACCGAACTATCTCTTTATTTTTTGAAGAACGGTTTTCCCGCCTTAGCCCTGAATTAAAAAATAATATGTGCAATGGCATCATTTTGAAGGGATATTTGAAGGTATTTTGACTATGGACCTGATAAAAATAACACCAGACGCTGAAAAAGCAAAAAACATTCTGAAGATGATTTTGTTGCTTGAAGAACGTATCAGCATGCAGGACAAAACGAAAATGGCTTCACTCATCCTTGTTGATTATTATGAAATTGTAAAAGAATTGTTGACTGCGCTTCTTTTACTTGACGGATATAAAACGCTGAGCCATAAAGGCCTCATTGAGTATTTGCAAAAAAAGTATCCTGAATACACCAGCCATGATCTTTCTTTACTTGATGATCTTCGCATTCTTAGAAATCGGATTGCGTACGAAGGCTTTGCAGTCGAACCATCCTACCTTACCAGAAATGAATCTGCCTTTAAGGCAATAATAGCCACATTAAAAAACACCTACAACAAGAGGTGAAACTACTGCGCCGCACATCAACGCTCAGGCCATTTGAAAACTCTTATTTTAAAAATGTACAACCCTCTTTACAAACATTCATCACTCCTTCCCGCCCATGCTCAACTTTTTCATTTCTTTTTTCAGCCACGTTTCCCATTCAATAAAAATGCGCTTGGCTTCCATGTGGCCGGTTTCTTTCTTGACTTTTTCAGTGAAGAGGTGGAGCATGTCATTGCATTGAATCGTGAATGGCGCCTCAAGCAAATCACCATTGTTGAGCTTGTCTGCCCAGCTCACCTGCGTTTGCTTGCACTTGGCTCGCAGCTCTATGTTTTCCCACAAGGAATCCCAGTTGCCGACGAAGTCAGGAATGTTTGCGGCGATGGTTTTCAGCACATCGCTCTCGCCGTTGATGAGGTCGTCGGTGGTATGAAGCGTGTCAGTCTTGCTCTCATATTTCATCAGGTCAACAAATCCATTTTCGAGTAGCGGGTCTTCTTCCCAGTGCTTGCGCACTTCAGTAATCTGCGTCACACGGCGCACGCGGTGAATGCCGTCAGCGCTTCTGATGGGATTGGCAACAATAATAATGTCAGTGGCTTTGAACGATGTTTTCGGTACGCCGATGTCATTGACCACACGGTCAAATACACCATAGGGGCTGTCGCCGTGGATAGTGCCGGCAACCACGTTTGCGGCTGCGCCGACTCGCATTGCTTCATAGAGTGCAACCGCTTCCTTGCTGCGCACTTCTCCTACAATAAGCGACGAGTCTCCGAGGCGCAGGGTGCTGCGGATACCATCTTCAGCGCTCACTTCTGATGTTCCCTTGACCAGTGCGGATGCAACTTTCAGTGACTGAATATTAAATCCCAGTTCCCGCAGCCCGTCAACCGGCAGTTCCAGCGTGTCTTCAATGGTAATGACGCGGTACCGCCGCATGATTTCAACCATGAGTGCTGCAAGAAAACTGGATTTGCCGCTGCTGCGCGTGCCGGCAATCAACATGGTGCGCGTGCCGTCAACGATAAAACTTAGGATGCCAGCGCCGAGGGGGTTAATCATTTTTTGCTTGATGAAGAGCGGCAGTGTCCATGGCTTGTTTCTATGGCGGCGGAACGAGTACGCAAGCCCAGTCGGATTCAGCGGGCGGGTGATGGCTGAAATTCTTGCCGTGGCAAAGTTGAGATGCAGTTCCGTGTCAAGAATCGGGTTTGCCTCGTCGAGCGGCCTGCCAGAAATCATGCGAAGCTTCGATGCCCAGCTTTCTCCCTCATTTCTTGTCGGCACAATATTGGTGTCACAGTCCGCATAATCAGCATGCACAATAAAAATCGGAATTCGCCCATACGGGCTGTTGATGGTGATGTCTTGGATTTTCTCATCCATCAACAATACTTCGACAAGGCCGAATCCGACGGTGTATCGCACAAGAATATTGGTCAGCAGGTCGACCATTTTTGGCGAGAGCTTCAAGTTCTTGTAGTCAATGAGCTCTTCAATGAGGTCATGCCCAACGTGCGAAAATACTTCGCGCATGCGCCGAGGATTGACAAATTCTTCGCGCGTTGGCTTGTGCTCTGCCATGACGGTTCGCGCCATGTCAAGCAGGTCGTACTCCTCTTCACCCAGCTTGAATTCCGGCGGCAGCACATGGTACAAATATTTGACGCTGTCAGGAAACTGGAACACGGTAATTTCAACGTCTTCGTCCCCACCCACTTTGTAATTGTCAATCTCCTCGCCGCCTACAGGGTATTGCGACATGAGCTTGGTGAACATGAAGTCCGGCTTGATGACGGGCCGTAAAATTTCGCGGTACACGTCCCGCACCCCCAGGCGAAATCCGTGGAGGTGCGGAAGCGCGAGCGTGATGAGCTGGGTGTGCTCGAGCTTGGTCTGAATATACGTCAGGAGCGTGACATACTTTTTTAGCCCTTCTGCTTCCATGCTCTCCGCGGTTTTGTCGAGGTTAATGCGCTCGGTGCGAATCATGCGCTTGAGCTCAACATAACAGCCGACCGGATCTTCCTTTATCAGCCGGAAAATTGTGCCGTGGATAATATTATACCTGAGCTCAATGTTGCGTTTGCACTTGCCGTCAAGGCTGAGCGCCGTGAGGCTGAAGAATTCTTTTTGCTTAGAGAGCGTGGTGAACAGCCGCGCGATTTCCATGAGCATCTGCGTCTGCTCATAATCATACTCAAAGTCGCGCTTCTGGAAGAACACAATTTTTGTCGCCTTGCCTGCTTCAGCAAGCACTTCGATTGTCTTATTCATATACAGCGGGTCGTCCTCGATGGACGGCGTGCGGAGCATGTGCTGGCAGTCAAAGCGAATAATTGCTTCGTCTCCTTCGCGGAGAATGTCGTATTTCCAGACCTCTTTTACCATGGGCGCACGTTTTTACCACATTTTAAATAAACTTTATATACAAAAGACGGTTACAAGACTGTTACGAGTATTCAAGCGTATCCAGTTTATAAATATTTTCAGCAGAGAAATAAGAACCGAGAAATAAGAACAAAGAGGTATCATGACTCCTGCTCCTCCCCAACCACCTCCGTCAGTTTCGCCGATGGCATTGACGGGTCAACGGCCGATGTTTGAGAAAAAAGAGCCGGTTGCCGTAGCCAAGGAAGGCCTATCTGAACTTTCTCAAGATGTTTCCAACCTCAGCCGGCGCATCATGGTGCTTGAGGAACGGTACGCGAACGTACGCAAGAAGATGCAGCTCACGGAAAACAGCTTACTAAAGCTTTCCAAGGAAATCACCAAAGAAGTGCGCGCCGTCGGCTCGGAACTCACGGATTACCGCCGAGAATTCATGGACCTGCGCGACAAGGTGAGGCTGATTGTCAAGGAACTGCAGGACTGCGCAAAATCAGACGAGGTGCGCACCTTAACCACCTATATAGAACTATGGGAGCCGCTGCACTTTGTGACACGGAACGAATTTGACAAGGCATTTGAGCAGCTTCGGGCGGACATGCTTGGGAAAACAACCGGGCTGCGTGAGAGCAATGAACCTATGAAACTAATTAACGATTAACCAACTAACCCAACCAACACAATCAACAATAACGAACAAAAAACCAACCAAAATAACTAACTATAAAAACAAGAACAACCACGGTGATGACATGGCACTCTTCAACATCCTCAAACGGCCAACCTATCCGGCTGATGCCGACGGCCCAGCACCGCCTGCCGGCGCATTTGATGCGCTGGAAGAAATGAGTGACAAGAGTGGAAAGAGCGAACAAGGAGGTCGCAGCATGCCTAATCAACAAACTCAACCAACAGACATTCCCGTTCAGCACATCGTCAATATGCGCAATCAGGGCATGAGCAACAACCAAATTATTCAAAATCTCCAGCGATTTGGCTATTCTCTTGACACCATCAACAATGCGCTGAATCAGGCAGACATCAAGGTGGGGATTTATCCTGCCCAGTCAAACCAGCCCGGATTCGCTGGCCCTGCCGGCGGTATGTCAGGCATGCAGAGTCCTTCAACCAATTCTCAATCCCCCTCATCACCATCTGGTTTCGGCGCAGGCCAGGGAATGCAGCAGTCGTCATCTGCGTCTGCTTCGCGGCCCTCATTTATGTCCAACTCGCCCAGTTCGAGCTCCGGCGGTTCTTCCTCTTCATCGTCAGACCTTTCTGAAGAACTATCAGAGCGCGATGAGCGCATGCATGAGATTGCCGAAAGCATTATCGAGGAGAAATGGAACGAGTTCGTCGATAGCATCAACCGCATCATTGAATGGAAAGACTCCATGGAAACACGCGTGGTCAAAGTTGAGCAGCAGCTCGGCGACCTCCGCGGCAGCTTTGACAAGCTCCACGAAGGCGTGCTGGGAAAACTCGGCGATTACGACAAAGGCATTTCCACGGTCACGGTTGAAATCAAAGCGCTGGAAAAAGTGTTCCAAAAAATACTGCCGGGCTTTGTTGAGAACGTGCACGAGCTGTCGAAGATAACTGAACGGATGAAAAAATAACCTGTTTCAAATTTTTTTATCAGCAGTATCATTTTTTCTTCCACAATCTCCGCATCATCCATCCTGACACAACAATAAATGGTATGCTCAACAACTGCCCGAGTGTCAGTCCAAATGAGAACAGCTCAAAGTCCTTGAAAAATTCTACGAAAAACCGGAGAATTCCATACATAAACAAAAATGACCAGAACAAAAAGCCGCGTGGGAGTTTCATGTTTCGCATGTTCCATAGTAGGCCAAACAAAAAAAAGTTTTTAACCGCCTCATACAATTGTGAGGGGTGCCTGAACCCTTCAGCGCCAGGAAATTTGATTGCCCATTGCACGCTGGTTATTCGACCGACAATTTCTGCGTTGACAAAATTTCCCAGCCGCACAAACGCTGCGCCGAGGGCGATGGGAATGACCGCAACATCAGCGAGCTCGTAAAAGTGAATCTTGTTTTTTCTGCAAAAAAGCCAATGCGCAAGAATGCCGCCAAGCATGGCGCCGTGACTCGCGAGACCGCCTTCCCAAACGGCAAAGATTTTTAGTGGGTTGGCGAGATAATATAATGGCTCATAAAAAATAATTTCACCGAGCCGGGCGCCGCCAAGGATGCCGATAATCATGTACATAACGTAGGAATCAACATTAACGCGAAGCTTTCGCTCGGTAACCAGTTTTTGGAGAATGAAATAGCCGCAGAGAAACGCCGCAGCCATGAGGATGCCATACCAGTGCACCGTGATAATACCCCATTTCACAGCAATCGGATTAATCGTGTGCTCAAACATATCGAGTCATCATAAAACAAGGGTTATAAAGTTTTCGTGTTCAGGGACTCTCTTTAAATAGCAAGGTTTAAATAGCACCAGCAGAAGAGAAAGGTCGCTGAGATACATAAAAAAATAAAACATAGGTTTTGCTTATGGCTGAAAGAGAACTAATTATACCAGGTACTAGTATTTCCCCGTTCAGAGGGAAAATTCCACCCGCATTAGAAGAGATGGTGTTGGAATATGGATTAGACGTTATTTATTCTGACCGCAAGTGCCTTATTCTTCAATCGCCTATTTCAGGCCGTTATCTCAAATATGTTGTTCACCCAGAAACTCACGAACCACTGAACAGCCGGCTTCAGAGTGTGGTACTGCGCGGCTTGCGAAACCAACAGGAAGTTTCTGACCTTCCCGGGGTTCAGAAAGTGTTTAGCAATGAATTTTATCAGAATATTCCAGGCCTGTTTGAACTCGAGTTTGTTGAAGGAACTCCTCTCAAAGTGTATACTGATTCTGATAGTATTCACCGGCTGAACCCAGAAGAAATAGAATGTGTTGCCCTCTCAATGTATAGCACTATTTTAAACATTAACCAACGCGGCATCATGCACCGCGACGTGAAGCCGGGAAATATTATTGTGCTGACACCCAATCTCGAAACAAAATTTATTGATTGGTCATTATCGACAGACATCCGAGAGCACCAGATGGATAGTGCACAGGGAACGAGCTGGGGAACAGTCCCCTATTTCCGGATTGATAACGACGCGTTTCCTGTCCGGGACCGGTACGGCCTTGGGCTCACACTCCTGCAAGTCGCTGCCTCGACTGATGAACGGTATGCATTCGACCGGGTGCTTGAAGAACGTATGCCCATAGAACGGCAAAGAAAAATAGATGCATGGACTGAACACACTCTTCACCAGGTTGCGAAGAAGGTACCTCGATTGGCACATGAACTTTTGGATGTGCTCCTGCACCCAAGGGAGTATGAAGAATCAGCGCGTATTGCGTATTACGCAATTGGAACCAGGGATACTACTGTTTTATCACGTCGAAACGAAGATACAACAGTTGCAGAATGCCCACACGCGCGGCAAATCGTTGAAGACGGTAGTGGGGTTAGTGGCTTATCAGACTCTTCAGTATCGAATTAACTTCGTTGGGCACTGCCTTCCCCTTGCTTTTCTTCATCACCACACCAACCAGAAAGTGAAATGCTTTTTCATTGCCCGATTTGTAATCAGCAAGAACGCCGGGGTTTTCGGCAATCGCTTCTTTGCAGTACTGCTCAATAATTCCGGCATCAGACACGGCACCAAGCCCGTGTTCTTTCACATAAGCCTTGGGTGAAAATGGCTTGACGATAAGCTCTTCAAGCATTTTTTGCGCTGTGCGATCAGTTATCTGTTTTGTAGAAACAAGCTCAAGGAGCTCAATCAGGTGGTGTTCATCAATGAGCAAATCCTTAAAGGTTTGTTTGGTCATGTTCATCACACGCAGCAATTCTCGTCGCAGCCATTTCGCGGCAAGTATCGGATCAATTTTTTCAGCGACCTTTTCGAACATTTCCGCAAGAAGCTTTTCCTGCGCAAGCACCAGCGCATCTTCTTCGGGAATCTTGTGGGTGGTGACAAATTTGTGCACTTTTTCTGCGGGAAGTTCAGGAACTTGTTTTTTTATCTGCGCAATCCATTCAGGAGTCACGTCAATAACAGGAATATCAGTATCGAGAATGTAGCCGTAGTCCTCTTCAGTTTCCTTCTTGCGCAGGCGAATAGTAATTCCTTTGGCAGCGTCCCAGCCGCGGGTGTCCTGTACCAGTTTTTCTCCGGCTGCAACTGCCGCGTTCTGGCGCTGGACCTCATAAAAAAGTGCGCGCTCAATTTCCTTGAAGCCGGTAATGTTTTTGACTTCACTGCGGATGTAGCCACTTTCCTTGATGGAGATATTGGCGTCAGCCTTGACAACGCAGGTGTCAGCATTGAAAATATCAAGGTACTCAAAAATGGCGTTGAGTTGTTTCATGAAATCACGCGCCTCTTCAGGACTGGCCAGTTCGGGGTTGGTAACGATTTCACACAGCGGAATACCGCTACGGTTGTAGTCGATGAGCACAAAGGCAGAGCGCTCAATTGAGTCTGGATGCACAAGCGATGCAGGGTCTTCCTCGAGGTGGACGCGGGTGAGGCCAATTTTTTTTCCGGTTGAGAGCATGACTGCACCGCTGGTTCCCAGCGGCAGTTCATATTGTGTGATTTGGTAATTTTTTGAAAGGTCGGGGTAGAAATAACTTTTGCGAGAGAAGACGAGGGTTTCTGAGATTGAACAGCCAAGCGCAAGGCACAGTTTCAGCGCATAGTCAATCGCTTTTTTGTTCGCCACCGGCTTGCTGCCGGGAAAGCCGAGACAAGTCGGGCAGCACCGAGTGTTCGGAACATCTTCGGCGTTCTGTTTTGTGGCGACTGGTTTTGTCGGACAGCTACAAAATAATTTTGTTTTGGTGTCGAGTTGGACGTGGATTTCCAATCCAATGACAACGTCAGTCGTGAACGAGGGGGTGGAGGGTTTCATGGCACTCATTTTTTTTCGTTTTTGCTATTTTTTTCAAGGCACGCACCGGCTTGGACAAGCGTTGACTCAGCGCAGTGCGTGCCCATGAGTAAGGCACCGACCGGCAGCCCATTGTGCATCCCGACGGGCACATTGAGGTGCGGAAGCCCTGCAAGATTCGGGCCGACGGTGAGTATGTCAAGCATATAATGCTGGAGCGGAGTCAATTTTTTCAGGTGGGCAAAGGAGGGGGGAAGAACCGGAGCAGTGGGAGTGATGAGCACATCGTATTTTTTGAAGAGTGAAAGGTATTCGTTAGTTATCAGCTGGCGCGCCTTCAATGCTTTGATGTAAAACGCGTCGCGAAATCCGACCATGCGCGCGAACGTGCCGAGCATGATGCGCCGTTTTGCTTCTGCGCCGAAATTGTTGGAGCGCACTGCAGTAAAATAATCATTGAAGGTGCCGGAAAGTTCTTCCTGCATGCCATAACGCAGGCCGCACAATTTTGCGAGGTTGGTGGATGCTTCGCAGGTCGCGAGAATATAATAGGTTGGTACGCCGTACGCTCCGGTCAGCGGCAAGGAACATTCCTCGTACCGTGCGCCGGCTGCTTCGAGCACATGAATACTGCGCCACACGGTTTCAGCAACGACGCTGTCGGTTGCCTCTCCAAATGCTTCTTTCACGACGCCAATGCGCAGGCCTTTAACTCCTTTGCCGGCTGCGTTTTGAACCGTGCACGGCTCACGGAGTGTCGTGCCGTCTTTTTCATCCGGCCCGGCAATCACGTCCATGAGAAGTGCTGCTTCATCAATTGTTTTTGCCATGGGCCCAATTTTGTCGAGGGTGTTTGCGTAATCAATCAGGCCGTAACGTGACACGCGGCCGTACGTCGGACACAAGCCGGCCACGCCGCAAAATGATGCCGGCTCGACGATACTGCCGCCGGTTGACTCGGCAAGGGAAAGATGGGGAAAGGTTGTTTTCTGGGTGAAGCCGGCACAGCCGCCGCTGCTGCCGCCGGTGCTGACATCGGGGTCAAACGGATTTTTTGGAACCTGATAGCCGAGCCCGACATTGACTGAAAATCCGCCGAAGCCAAATTCGTCCTGGCTGGTTTTTCCGATGACAACGGCGCCGGCATCAATACATTTCTGAACTGCCGTTGCATTGAATGGTGGGCGATATCCTTTGAGAATTCTGCTGCCGGCAGTTGACTCAATACCTTTGACACACAGAGCATCCTTGACCGTGAGCGGCACGCCGAGCAGCGAAAGTGATGCTTTTTCTTTTGCAGACAAACGTTCAAGAAACTGCGCACGCGCCAATGCTTCTTTTTCGCAGAGAGCCGTGAAATAGTGGTAATGCTCGTTAATTTCCCGTGTTTCGGCAAGCACAGCGCGGGTGTGCTCTTCGATGCTCGCCCCCTGCTGGAATAATGCAACCTGTTGAACAATGGACGTCATTGATCTGCTCCAAGCTTTGGACCTTGGTATGGTCGGTGAATAGTTATTGATTCGATCTGAATATCTTCCTGCGGTCGATCCTGCGCATTGCGCGGCGCTGAAACAATTTTTCCAACAACATCCATCCCCCCAGTGACTTCGCCAAAAATGCTGTGCCGACCGTCAAGCCATGGTGTGGGTGCAAGGGTTATGAAAAACTGGCTGCCGCCGGTGTTCGGGCCAGCATTTGCCATCGATAAAATACCCGGGCGATCGTGCGTAAGACCCGTGCCAAACTCGTCAGGAATCATATAGCCAGGGCCTCCTGTGCCAGTGCCTGTTGGGTCACCACCTTGAATCATAAAATCAGGAATCACGCGATGGAAAATCGTTTTGTCGTAGAATCCCTGCTGTGCAAGTTTGATGAAATTCGCTGTTGTTAGTGGTGCCTGCTGCTCAAAAAGAGTTATAGAAATCGTGCCTTTCGATGTTTTCATGACTGCAACAGGGTCGGCTTTTTTGTCCTGTTTTGAGGCGCACGCCGAAAGAAGAGCCGCCAAAACCAAAAGTATAAAGAATAGTTTTATCATAGTGATCACCTATAAAATCCGCGGCCCTTTAAAGGAGCCGTCTTTTTTATGTATAGTTTGAGCGAGCGCTTCTTCGTTGGTAAGGCAGGGTTTTGGCACGTCATCACGCATTCGATTCCGAAGCTCAACCGCATGGAGGGAGACTTCAGTATCACCAACATCGAGCATGTCCAGTTTTGAAAACGCGGCGAGAATCTCATTGAATTCCGGCACGAATTTTTTCACTTCTGCCGGAGAGAGGTTCAGGCGCGCAATTTCTGCGACGCGGCGAATAACGGATTCGTCTATAGTGACCATGAAAAAGAAGAAGCAAGGGCATTTTTATAAAGTTTGTTGTGAAGCGCAGCAAATCAGCACAGATGTATTGCTAAAAAGAAACAGTATACAGTGAAAACGGGGATAGTACCATAAAAAATAAAAAGCCATACCTACACGCCTGGGCAATGAAGATAGCACTATTATACTGCGGAAAGAGAAGGCCGGAATCAATCAAGGATGTCTATTATGGGTTGTGTGCACTCGGCCATACACCCCAGTATGTTATGTACGACCAGCTGGAAAAAGATCTTTCTGTTCTTAAAAATTTTGAGCTGGTGTTTAACCGGTGCCAAAACAGGCGTGAACCAACAATTATTGCACGCCTTGAGCACAGGGGACTTGTGGTTACGGGAAATAGCGCAGAAACAGCCAGCATTTGTGGGGATAAGCAACTCGTTGCCGAAATTCTCAGAAAAGAAACGGTGCCGATTCCTGGGTTTGCCGCAGTCAATTCTCTTACGGATCTTCCTGAAGTGGCATATCCCTGCATCATAAAGCCTGCTGATGAACACGCAAGCAATTACCTTATCACTGAGAATGTGGTGCATGACTCCGCAGCACTGCGCCTGATGGTTCGTGAGATGCTGAAGATAAAAAAGACCGTGCTGGTGGAGCGTTTTATCGAAGGCAGAGAGTTTTTTGTTCCCTTGCTCTGGATGTCGAAAACAGGTACACTCGGCGTACCCGCATTCTTTGAGGTTGTGTTTTCCGAACGGTTTTTCAAAGGCCTACCGAGAATACTTTCACACGAGGTAAAATGGAACAGAAAAGATCCCCGATATTACGGGCTTTTCGAGCGATTTGACCACCACCTGCCGCCATCGCTTGAAAAGGCGGTCAAGGATACTGCAATCACCGCCGGGCGTGCGCTCGGTTGCCGCGGCTACGCATCAGTCAACATACGAATGGACGCGCAGAATAACCTGTTTGTCATTGATGTCAACCCGAACTGTGATATCTCACTCTATTCTGATTTTTCAATTGCCTGTTATGGTGCGGGCATAGCATACCCGGAGATGCTAGAAAGAATCATAGAACATGCACAAAACCAGCCAAAATAGATAAAAGAAAAATAAAAAACAAGATTACATCAACATAACGTCTCCACCACGCGTTGCCTTCATCAATTTTTTCCCTGCATCCTTCTTTTTGATTTTTTTTCCTGCTTTCTTTCCTTCCTTTACCGCCATGCCGAAAATATTTGTTTCTGCCATAATCCATCCTCCTTTTGAAATGGTACTTGATTTTGAGAAGTTGGAAGTATATAAAAATGTTGTTTTATTGTGGGCCGTAAAGTTAGCGATACCGATGCGGGTGGCAAAATCTAATCGGGCACCAACACATTTAAGAACTTCGGGTTCCTATTTTGGAAGTATTGCCACTTCTGTAAACCCCATACGTTATCAGCAATAGCGATGAATTATATCCAACTCCCACCCGAAGGCACACAAACAATAATTTAATAAACAATTCTTAAACATAGTTTAGTATGAATGATTTACTTGAAATAAAAAAATCGAAAATTGCTGGTAATGGCGTTTTTGCCATTAAAAAAATTGCAAGGGGTCAAACTATTTGTTTTTTTACTGGAGAATTATGCACTTTAGATGAGGTCATAAAAAGATGTAATAAAGGTGTAGAAAAGCCGTCTGACCCTTTAGGAGTTGAAGATGATGAATATTTGGATTTAGATGAAATGTCAAGAACATTTAATCATTCTTGTAATCCAAATTCTTTTATTAGGGGCAAAACCGAACTTGTTGCTTTGAAAGATATAAAGATTGGGGAAGAAATTAATTACGATTATTCCACCACAATGAATGATAATAAAGAAAAAATAGAAAAAGCTGGAAGAATTTTATGGACTTGTAAATGTCATTGTGGTTCTAAGAATTGCAGGGGAATAATCGACCAATTTAAAACACTTCCCAAGAGAATTCAGAGGGAGTATATTAAAAACAAGTGTATGCCCGACTTTATGCTAAAACAGTTCAAATAAATCTCGCGTGCCTTCCCCCACCCTTAAATTTGTGCCATCGCTACTTGCTCTTTTAAGTCGCACCTCGCCCTGCGGGCTCTCGGCGAACGCCTTGGGGCTGATAACCGCGATTAACAGGGAAATTCCTGCGAGATTTCCTCAAATTTGCCTACGGCGAACTTCTTTTAATCGCATATGTTAGTAGGTGTCGCTAACGTTACAGCTCATTTTATTGTTTCGCTTCTTTCTTCACAATATCTAACTTGATGTGCAGTTCCTTGAGCTGTTTTGCATCAACATCAGATGGGCTGCCGTCCATGGGGCACTGCGCTGCCTTGTTTTTTGGGAAGGCAATGACTTCGCGGATGTCAATAAGGTTGAGCATGCTTGCGACAACCCGGTCAAAGCCGATGCCCATACCACCATGGGGAGGCGCGCCGTATTTGAAGCTTTCGAGAAGGAATCCGAATTTGTTTTCGAGGTCTTTCTTGCTTAATCCAATCACTTTCATCACGCGTTCCTGAATGTCCGGCGTGTGGATGCGGATGCTGCCGGAAGCAAGCTCGGTGCCGTTCAGCACGAGGTCGTATTGGGTGCACTTGACTTTTCCCGGATCAGTTTCGAGATATTTCAGGTCGTCTTCATACGGCATGCAGAACGGGTGGTGCGCGGGCTCCCATTTATCTTCTTCCTCGTTCCAGTCAAACAGCGGGAAATCAACAACCCAACAGAATTTGAATTCTTTTTCCTTTCCTTTCAACAGGCCGAGGTCATGGGCAAGCTTCTGGCGAAGCTTGTCGAGTACCTGATTGGTTGTCTTGAGGGTGTCGGCGATGAAGAGGAGCGTTGTGCCTTTTTTTGCGTTGGTTTTCGCGATGAGCTCTTTCTGTATTTGCGGGCTCAAAAATTTTGCAATGCTGCTCTCAAGCCCCAGCTCGGTGACGCGCGCCCATGCCATACCTTTGGCGCCGTGCTGCTGGCAAAAGCTGATGTAATTATCGAGCTCGTTCCGCGCAATGTCCGCGGGCGCGCAGATGCACTTGACAACGCCTCCCTTGCCAACCACATCAGAGAAGACTTTGAAGTCTGATGTTTTCACGATGGCGCTGACATCGATGAGAAACAATTCATAACGCAGGTCGGGCTTATCTGTGCCATAGGTTTCCATTGCATGCGTGTGAGTGATTTTTGGAAACGGCCGTTTGAGTTCAGTGTTGATGCATTCTTTGTAGATTGCGCTAATGACGCCCTCGCCAACCGTGAAGAGGTCTTCAATTTCCGGGAAACTCATTTCAATATCAATCTGTGTGTGCTCGGGTTGGCGGTCTGCTCGAAGGTCTTCGTCGCGCAATGCGCGCGCGAGCTGGAAGTACCGGTCGCATCCAGACACCATAAGAATTTGTTTGTAGAGCTGGGGTGACTGCGGCAGTGCGTAGAATGTTCCCGGGTTGACCCTCGAAGGGACAATGTAATCACGCGCGCCTTCCGGCGTCGATCGAACCAACAGGGGAGTTTCCACTTCCATAAAATTCTGGCTCGACAGGAATTTTCGCGCTGCCTGCGCTGCGCGGTGGCGGATGAGTAGGTTGTGCTGCATTGTCGGCCGGCGCAGGTCAAGGTAACGGTATTTCAGACGGAGATCATCACTGGCAACAACACGGTCATCGACTTCAAACGGCGCAACCGCGGACTTGTTGTGCACTTTCAGTTCTTTTACATCAACTTCAACTTCGCCGGTGAATAGGTTGGCGTTTGACATTCCTTTGGGCCGCGCGCGAACAGCACCGTGCACTTCAATACAGTCTTCTCGGCGAAGGTGCTCTGCGTCGGAGAAGGGCTTGCATCCGGGCTCAAACACTGCCTGTGTCAGCCCGTAGCGGTCGCGCAGGTCGAGAAAAATAACGCCGCCGTGATCCCGCCGACTGTGCACCCATCCTTGGAGGCATGCTTTTTTGCCAATATCTTTTGTCGTGAGCTCATTGCACGTGTGGGTGCGTTTCATATGCTTGAGAGTTTCGTTGGGATTTATAAAGATTGTTTCTTTGTTTATATCGGGGGTTATATCTGTCTATATCTTATCCTTCAGCTTGAGTTCCAGAATTAAATGCTCGACCTTCTTGAGTTCGTATTTGAGGCCGTCGAATTTCTTGCGGAGTTCCGAATTGCGGAATTCGAATTTCATCAGCTCATCGTACACATCGGAAAGAAACGTGCGGATTGCAACAACTTCCTTGTAGTTTTCCTTGATGGCGCTGTTGGTCGCTCGGCGCATAAGCTCACCGAAAAGGTCGCAAATGCCGAGCAGGTAGTTTTCAGTATCAACACCGAGCTCTTTTGCTGTCGGCAAGGAGCCGTCAACTATGAATGAATAGTACGCAACCGCCTCAACAAATTCCTGCTCGGCAATGCGCAGGCTGCCGGAGTAGTACAGCGCGCCGTGCTTTTTGGTGAGCGCGACGAGGTTTTTGACACCTGCCTTGATGTCCCTGACCAGTTTTTCCGCAGTGGTAAGTTCGTTCCGGTGGACTGCATAGATGATTTGTTTAGATAGTGAAATAATGTCCCTGCTTTTCTTGATGAGGGTATCGCGCTGCTCCTCGAACTGCTCTAGTTCCTTGTGCAGCCGCGCAAATTCTGATGGGTTGACCATGACGATAAAAAAGGAGGGGGAAGTATAAAAACGTTTGCATGAAACGCAATATTTAAATAAGCAGATTCATAGAAATGAACAAATGGTAGCACAGGAGTCCACGTTTCGAGGCATTATCAAGTTCTTTGGCGAGTTGGGCATCTATGATGTCATCCTGCCGTTTCTGCTCGTGTTTACGATTGTATTTGCGGTGCTGGAAAAAACAAAGCTCTTCGGCACGGAAAAAGTAGGGGATAGGGAATATCCGAAAAAAAATCTCAACTCAATGGTTGCGTTTGTTGCCGCGTTTTTGGTGGTTGCCTCGACCCGCTTGGTCGCAGCGATTAACGAATCGGTTGCCAACGTCGTGCTCCTCCTCTTGCTGTCGATTTGTTTCCTTCTCCTTATTGGTTCGTTCTACAAGGAAGGCGAGCCTATGAGCCTTGAGGGCAAGTGGCGCAGCTTGTTCATGATCATCATGTTCGTCGGCGTTGCGCTGATATTCCTCCAGTCTATCAAAATCGACAACCGTGGCATTGTGCAGTATGTGTATGATTATCTGCTGGTGAACTGGCAGTCCAACTTCACGGCATCGGTTATTTTCATCATCTTTATTGTTGGCTTTATTATCTGGGTCACTGCGTCGCAAGGGCCGCCTCCCACAACAGGTTCAGGGGGAGGAAGCGGAAGCTCGAGCAGCAGCCATCATCATTAATCGAAAATTTTATATAGGGCACTCCCCTAAAAATCGTCAATAGAAAAAGAGTTGATACCTATGCTGTATGGACCGAGCGGCGGAACATTCTTTGAGCGTGGCGTGCTCGCACTGGAACAATTAGGCATCAGCGATGTGCTTCTCCCTTTTATTCTGATTTTCACTATTGTTTTTGCGATTGCGCACCGGAGCAAGATGTTCGGCGAGAACCGAAAGAATATCGAAGTTATCATCTCATTGGTCATGGCGTTTTCAGTCATTATCCCGCATGTTACGGGCGATTACCCCGGCCAATGGGACGTGGTGAACATTATTAATTCGGCTCTGCCAAATGTGTCGCTGGTTATTGTCTTGATCCTTATGGCATTGCTCCTTATTGGGCTCACCGGCCATCATGTAACACTGACCGGCAGCAGCACGAGCGGCCTGATTGTTCTTGTTGCATTCATTGTGGTCGGCTATATTTTCGGCGCTGCGGCGAATTTGTGGAGTATCAACGACAAACTCTCATTCCTCAACAATCCTGACACACAGGCACTGGTCGTTGTCGTTCTTGTCTTCGGCATGATTGTGTACTTTATCACGAAGGAAGACAAAGTGCAGGGCGAAAAATGGTTGGAACAGATTGGAAAGCATTTCACAAAATCCCGCTAAGAACTAAGCCATGGTTACCCTCCTTGACGCCGGACTGTTAAGTACGCTTGCGCCAATTCTCTCTCTGTTGTTTGTCATGGCTGTTGTCTTTGGCGTGTTGAGCATGACCAAGCTCTTCGGCGACAACAAAGGAATTCATATTCTTATTGCAGTCATTCTCGGCTTGCTTGTGCTCCTCGTGCCGAATGTCAATAACCTTATCATGACGATGATGCCGTGGTACACCTTTCTGTTCATTTTCATTGTGTTTATGCTGCTTATCTACAAAATTTTTGGCGCAACTGATGCAGACATTGTCGGTGTGCTGCGTGGGGATAGAACCATTGGTTGGCTTATCGTTATCATCTGCTTGATTATCGCCGGCGGTGCCATGGCTAGTGTGTATGGCCAGCAGTTGCTTCCATTGACAACGGGACCGGCGGTTGAAGGTGCACAAGGGACTGGAACAGGAACGGTGTATGCGGGAGGCACCACCAGTGGCGCAGCATCAAGCGCAACAGGAACGTACAGCAACAATCTTGCTGCGGCGTTTTTCCACCCAAAAATTCTCGGCTTTGGCCTGATTATGCTCATTGCAGTATTCGCCATGGCAGTTATGTCAATGGAACCACGATAACGATTTTTAAAAAGAGTGTGTTTATACATTCGCCCGCTGTGCAATCGCGCGGTAGGTAAATTGGATAGCTTCGGCGTATCTGACTGATTCCTTAATCATTGGCATCCTCCCTTTTTTCTCGCGCACCCATCCCATGCCTGCGTTGTAGCCAATGAGCGCAGCAGCAACATAGCCGTTGCATTCCTTCAGATTTCCCGCCATGTACACTGCCATAGCAGGAATTGGTTTCCGGTAACCAAACCGTTCGTCGAATCCTTCTAAAAATCGGCGGTCTTTTTCATCGAAAATATCCCTTCCTTTTACATTTGCCGCGAGAAAACGGCGGTAATTATTTAATGCTGATTGCTGTTGCTCTGACATCTCCTTGAGGTCAAGATAATTTTCTGGCACATCTTCAATATCCATAATGACACGCTGGGCGCGTGCTCGGGCTGCGCCGATTTTTAAAAATCGCTCATAGGCATCAGCGTGTTCAGGAAGTTTGCATCCCTCCCTATTTTGCTTTCCTGCGCACTGCATGCCATACTCTTTCGCCGACGGCTTGATGAACTGCGCAACGCCTGCAGCGGCAGCAGAAGAAATCGCAAATTCGTTGAACCGTGATTCCTCATACATCTGCGCAATAAGTACCAGTGGATCGACCGGAAAAATAGGTGCCGCTTCCTGTACTCCTTTCATTGTCCAATGCAGAATCCAATGGATTCGTTTTTCAATATCAACATCGTTCACTTTTCTGCTTCCCCAAAATGGCTTGTCAGCGTAGCGGTCGTGCAGAAAGTCGAGTGTTGCTCGCTCAATTCGCTGTCGATATTCACTCGATGTCGGTGGATGATAATCAGCTGTAATAAAAACCGGCGGGCTTTCGGGAATGTGGAATCGGGGAGCAGGCTTTGGCGCTGGAGGTTTTGGCTGGTGCAACTGTTTTTTCAGCGCTGCTTCTGCATCCGAAACAAGAACGGTTTCAATCATTGACAGGCCAAACGCCGTGGTGCCGACTATTCGACATGCATGGCTGAGGAAATCTCTGCGGTCCATCCCCTTTGGAATGCGTGTGCTGATTAAAATGCTCGTTGTAGCGGGATGAACAGCATTGTCTCGACTTTTAAACTTTTTTTATCGAAAATTAACGTATGATACAACAAATCAGTGAGATAAGGTGGGGCGTTTTTCTCTTTTTTCCCCCTTTTTCCACTCGAAACGGGCAATTTCCAGTCGAGCGATTTTATTTCTGGTGGAGAATGAAAAATTTTCGCGCCGCGCGCCTTACGGCGCGCTGATTGACGCTACCCCGCGCGCGGCACAACTATCGTACAGATAGCTATCGGCATCCAGGCTGAAGTCGTCATCGACGTCGTTGCAACCCAGCCACGCGGCACGAGTTTCTTTTTCTGACGAAACCCAGACGCGTGCTGTTTTGCCGAAGTATTGGGCAATAGGAATGAGCTCTAGGGGGTTTTGCAGTCCGGTGAAGTCTTGCAGAAATCCAAGCATGTTCGGTTTTTTGCATGCTTCTTCCAGTGTGCAATGTTCAAATCCTTTTTTGTCGAATGGTTTTGAATTTCGTTGATATTCTTGATTTATTTGTGCAGTGTCGCCGTGTTCGGGGAAGTCCTCATCTTTAGGATAATGAATAACTTGTTTTCCTTTCCAATCTACAACCGTGTTTTGCGCGTGCCAGCCGTATCCTGCGCCATGGTCTTTGTATTGGTCGAGGATTTGTTTTGCGTGCGCGTCGAGTGTTGTGTAGGTTCCATCTTCCTCTCTACGTACTGCAGCATGATACAGTGCAACAAGAATGTTACAACTCAATGCCATGCTGGGCAAGAACTGGTCGCGCTCTGTTTTAAAATGCAGAATAGCCTGATACGGTGTAAACTGTTGGTGAGCGTTATTTTGCCGCCGAACAACATCCGACTGAACACGAAGCTCCGCGTATTGTTCAAACACGAGGCCGTCACTGCCGACACACTGAACATTTCGCAAAACATATGGTTGGGTGTAGCCGCGTGCCTGATTAGGTGTTTGCCGTACTGTTTCACCACGTTCGGCAGCGTCAACAGCGGCGCCGATGTCGTCTGCATTGACGCTTGTTTGTGTGCGTGCTGGTCGAGATGATTGTGTGGTTTGATGTACGACCGGTGTTGGTGCTGGCTGTGTTGTGCGTGTTTTTTCTTTTTCAAGATTGCGTCCGGTGAGATATTCAAATACGCCAATGTCCACACCATCAAGTTTCAGTTCTGTTTCGAGTGCTTCGCCGTGTTTTTTGTCCCAGCCGCGGCGCTTGCTTGCTGCAGTTGCAGCGAGTTGGACAAGGAGTTCAGGATCTTCGTGAATGGGCATTGCGGCATATAGTTCTCGCCAGATGCCACGGATGACTTTGAAAAAAGGATCGTCAGAAGCAGTGGCCATTCTTTTTCTGAAGTGTGCGCGTTGGATGTCATTATAATCAGGGTTGCTGCCGAGGAAGTGAACCATACCGGTGTATGCTTCGTCTATTTTACCGTCGAGCGCGAGTATTTGCCAGTCGGCCATGTGTTTTCTGGCATAGTACCATTCCCAACCATCTTTTCCCTGTTTTTCTCTGGTGCCTGAAATATGCTCTTGGCGGGTGCTCTTGTTCAATCCAACTGCCGGACTCGTAACTCCTGCGCGCAAGTCGGTTATATCTGTTCCGGTGAGCTGAAGATACCGTTCGACAACCCGTTCAATAACTCTGCCATCAGTTCCATTAATTTTATCACCAAGAACATCATCAAAGGTGGCAGAAACATCCCACAACTTGCAGCGCAAATCACGAACAGACTGCTCTGCAGTCTGTGCCAAATACGTCACATCATTCCAAAACGGTGTTCTCGTCACATGCCGTGCCGCTTCCACCATACGAAGGAGATCCATCCTTCCACCCAAAAAATCATACTATATAAACCTTTCGGTAATAGTTACTTGGTGGTGGTAAACTAATTTAACTTGGTATCCAACCGAAAACTTTAAATATCAATTGAAATCTTAAGTTATCAAATGAAAACAAAAGATATCAAAACGAGGGTGAAAGAATACTTTTTCCTCCACCCCACCATAAAGTTGCGTGTGCGGCACATCGAACGGGAGCTCAAACTGCCGCTTCCTTCAGTTATCCGGTACACCAAAGAATTAGAACAAGAGCGTATTCTGAAGCGTACAGAAATAGCAAATATTACTCTCTATTCCGCAGACAGAACTTCTAAAAACTATCTTCTTGAAAAAAAGTTATTCAATATTCGCCAACTGCATACATCTGGGCTGCTTGATTTTCTCGTAGAAGAGCTTAGTAATCCACCGATTGCCGTATTTGGCTCCTATGCACGGGGAGAAGATACCGAACAGAGTGACATCGACCTCTATATTGAGACTCCTTCAAAAAAGAAAATCAACATAGAAAAATACGAAAAAATTCTCCAGCGAAAAATTCAGCTATTCATCTATAAAAATATCCACGAATTGAAAAACAAAGACCTTGCAAACAACATACTCAATGGAATAAGAATAAACGGCTTTATGGATGTATTCACATGAACGACGAAAGCACGTGGGAAGAATGTATCGAATCAAATGCCTCATTACAAGGTACGCCTGACCGGCCTAAAGTAACATCACTCATTGATACTGCCGCTGGAAGAGTGCAGTTTCTCACTGAAACGGGCATTAAAGAGAGCAATGCAAATTATGTTTTTGAAAATTATTATTCATCAGTGCTCGAACTGATGCACGCTCTTGTGCTTCTGTACGGCTATAAAGTGGGAAACCATATCTGTCTGGGCTACTATCTGCGGGATATTCTTCAAAGGCACGATCTTTTCAGGCTCTTTGATGGCTGCCGCTCGAAACGAAATTCATTGATCTATCACGGGCGGAAAATGGATTATGAAACAGCAAAATATGCCATTGAAAAGGCGAAACAACTTATTGTTGAACTAAATAAAATCTTAGATGTAGCTCTTGAAAAAACAGACCGACCTTCTTGAAATTTTAGAAAGCTACACATCAAAGAATTCCTTACACACCGCATCGGTCTGTTCCACCATGCGCTTCTCAAAGTCAGCCGTTGTTTCGCCTTCGTTTTTCTCTGCGGAAAATATGCCGAGCAGTTTTTTGGTCAGTTCCTTTTCCTCTTCCTTGCCTAACCCTTCAATAGGTATTTGACCGAGGTGCTCATTGATTGCTGATTCCTGAATCTGCTCAACGGTTTGTTCTGGCTTTCTTTTTATTTCCTCAAATTCCGGCGACGTGACTGCCGAGGTGTTTTTCATGACGAAAAAAGCACCGGTATGATACAGGTGTTCGATGATATCATTGAACCGGATGTCACTTAGTTTTCCTGCCCGTAGAGTGCCGGCAATACGAATGGTGATAATACAATTTCTGATGGTGCCGGCGTGTTCGCATGCAGCAATCTTTTTCCGCAGTTCCTCTTCGGTTGCTTCCGCACTTTGATGGTTGCACGAAATAGTTATGCTTTCTACCGGAACAACTTCAATTTGTTTCCACACAGCGCGTGTGGAGGTGCCGTCAAACGTGACAATATACATCCCTCCTCGCTTGAGTTCCTCGATCTCTTTGAAGTCACAGGGAAACGTCGGGCCAGGATAGGTAATAATTCCATAACCATTGGCTGTTTCATCGCGATGGAAAACCATATGCACATGGCCTCCGGCGTAATAGTTGAATCCACGCGGCAGCAAGGATACGGGCATTGATTCCTGCGCCTGATTGTTTTCTGGTTTGAATTCATTGAGCGCGCTGTGGAACATGAAAATGTGGTGACCTTGTTTTCCTTTTATTTCTTGTTCGAGAAATTCGCGGTCGAGTTGTTCATAAAAACTTTTTTCAAGCGTGCCGCGTTTTCCGAGCATACCTGTTATTCTTGTCCCTGTTTTTTGGTCAATAGTGAATGCAAGGCGTAATTTATTATCGACAATCGTACCTTTAACCACATTCACAAATAGTCCGGCTTCTTCCAGCACGTCAAGCATTGTTTTGCCGCTCGGTGAATGGTCATGGCTGCCGGAAATCATGTACACAAGAATATTTTTTTCCTTGAGCCTCTTCAGCTGGATGACGGCGGATTTTATTTTGTCAATCGGCGGAATGCTGGTATCAAAAAAATCGCCGGAGATGAGCACAAAATCAACGTTTTCTTGGACGCAGATATCAACTGCTTTGGTGAACGCAGCAACGCTCAACTGGCGCATTTTTTCATCACGCCAACTGCCGATGTGCGTGTCAGCAAGGTGGGCGAAGGTGAGCATGGTCTCACCCAAACCGCACGCCTTCAAAACTTTGTTGCATCTGCTTTTTCTCCTTTACCATCTCTGAAAAGAGTGGTATCTTTATCGGTATCGCAAACCGTGCGAACGTGCTGGTGATAATCGCTTCGCCTTTGTCGAGTGATGCAATCGTTCTATTATCTTCACTCAAGTCCTGCGCTGCGGATTCGATAATCGCCTGCCGTTCCGGCGCCATTTCCAGCCCCAAAATAATTTTGGTGTTCATGTTCGCAAGTATCGACCGGGGAATCAACGATGGAAGCTGGGTTATCGCAATAAGCCCGACGTTGAATTTTCGTCCTTCGCGGGCGATGGTGGAAAAAATATTGCTGCTTTTTTCCAAAATCTCTTTGCCGAGCACGCGCGGCGCTTCTTCAAGAATTATTGAAATGACTGGCTTGTCCTGAAGTATCCCTTTTGTTTTGTAATGGCGATACCGATCAAGCACTTCGTGCGCAATAATACTCCCGATAAGTATCTCCACAGCGCCGGAAAATAATGATGTGTCAATAATGACTTTTCCTCCCCGTTCCAATGCGTCGCCAATATCTTTCACTGTTGTTGCGCCTGCAGTCAAATCAAACACGCCATTGCAGAACAGTTGGTTTTGCTGGAACTCAAGATTGAGCATGCCGAGCATCCTGCGCTTAATGACACCGATGGTGCCTTCAAAGAACATTGGATATTTTGTTTTTTCCTCAAGCGGCTTTTCGAGAATGATTGCTTCTATCCACTGCCTGCCGTATTTTCTGAAGTAGGCGTCCATAGCTTCTCGTTGCGGTTGGCTCCAATCAATAACACCGTTGAAATGTGTCGGCCGGAGGGTTTCAAGATTTATTTTCAGCGTTCTGCCGCCGGGCGGCGGATACGGGGCGTAATACACCACGCGCTCACTTCTTTCATGGTCTTTCAGCCCGGGTCCGGTTCTGCCATAATATTCGTCGTGGGGATCCAGCACGAGAATGCCGCAGTAGTCCTTGTCAATGCTGTCCCAGAGCATGCACGAGGTCAGGTTGCTTTTTCCTCTTCCTGTTGTCGCTGCGATGAGCACATGATGGCTTAACACTTTGTCGCCGGGCAGAAAAATGTCTGCGTCAACCGTTTTTGACCCTGAACGGAGCCGCCCCATAAACAAGGCATTTTTTGGCTTGGTCAGAAATGAGACATCGTCTTTCGTGAGCGTGCGTATTTTCGCGAGAAATGGTGGCAGTGTTTTGCTCAAGCACGGCTCATTGTTCGTAAGCGTGAGCACATTTTTCAGCAGTGCGAGTGTGTATGCGCGGACGTTTGCGTCCATAATATCTGCGGGCACGTTTTCTTCCAGCTCAAGGCCGGAAATCAGCTCGAGATTTTGCTGGCTTATCTGGCTGCCGTAAAATAAGCCGTAGGCCTGAAGAAGCATTTTTTCATTCGGCCACGCCGGATGCTCGGCAACCATCAGTTCACCGAGCTCAATCTGCTCCCCTGCTTTTTGGCGTGCAACAATTCGGCCGACTTCGCCGGAAATCACCTGTGCCTTGACGCTCTGTTCTCCCATACGGGTGCTGCTTGTTTGTCGCAATAAAAAGATTGTTGGTGAGTACTACCTATTATACATACACAGTAAATTATCTTCTTATGTATAACTAAACCTGAACATATACAGAAAAAAATAACTAAAAACAGTAAAAATGATAATATTTATAAACAAATAAAGTAAACAAAAGGCCATTGGCGCGGAATACAGGAAAAGCGGAGAGTAGCACTGCTTCTGATGTAAACACCCTGCTCCTCCATGACCTCTTTTCCCACTTTCTCAAGTTGATGAAGGATCAGGGTATGTCGTATGGCCAACTCTCCCAGTTGTACAATGCCGAAGAAACGTCCGTTCCTGTTGAAATTTTCGCGAAAAAGTTGAGCCCTTCAGAAGCCGTGTGCAAGTTCCTCAAGGAAAACCGCAACAAATCCTTCCATGAGATTGCTGTTCTTCTCCAGCGCGACGATCGCAGCGTCTGGACGAGCTATACTCGTGCGGTACACAAACAAAAATCCTTGTTTATTATTTCCCAGCCATCTCCCACGATTCCGCTTTCTGTTCTCGCGAACCGCCAATTTAGTTTCCTTGAATCTGTTATTCTTCATCTCGCTCAAACCATGAAACCAATGGCCATTGCCCGGCTGCTGCACCGTTCCGCGCCAATTATTTACACGGTGCTTAGCCGCGCACGCCAGAAAAAGGAGGATACATGAACATTACCGACGTAAGCTGGATGGAGAAACCACAGCGCAGTCGTGGTAGTTCGAACTATCTTGTGCTCGCGTGCATTCTGCTTGCGCTCCTCGCGGTTGGGTACATTAGTGAGCATCCCTCTTCGATTACGGGTTTCGCGGTGTTCGAGTATGGCGCCGTGAATATGAGCATTGACTTTGGCCAGCAAAAAATCCCCCTCGGCGCCAGCGTCGAGCTCACGCTCAACGGCCAGAAATATGAGAAAAATTTGATTAGCATTCTCGGGCCGCCGTATGAAATCACTTCGGGCAATGCAACCATCTACGGTTGGGACGCCGATGTGGTGGTGCCGCTGGAAACCTTTGATGCCGTTCGCACACTTCCCGCCGGCAGCTACACCGTTGATGTCGTGCTTGCGTACAACGATGAGATATATGGGCTTACTTCGGAGACGATTGAAATTATCGGAGGAGAACAACAACCAGTGCCGTCTCCTGAGTTTACTTCAGTGGAGCCGGTTGTTCAACAGCCAACGACTGAAACGCCATCAGAACCAACCTTTGTGGCGCCTGAAGAATTGGCGAATAGTTCTCTTTCAGAGCCAACATTTGTAATGCCTGAAGAACTGATGAACGGTTCTACCAATGATTCTAACACCACTGCTGCATCATCGTCCGACAACTTCACGGTGAGTGATAGCCCACTTGATGAGGATGGTGATAGATTCCTGAGACAGGGAACCACTCCTAATTCCACTCACCCGACTGATTGTGATGACAATGATAACCTCACGCGGCCGTTGAGGAATGGCAGCAACAACTCTATCCAGAAGAACTACCACATTTGTCCGGGTGGGTACAATTCGACGGTTACGATTGACAACAGCACCGTGAACTTTGACTGCAATAGTACAGTGATTTTCCGGCCGGAAGCCACCACAGGTAACTTCACCTACGTGATTCAATCGTCTGGCTTTAGTAATATAAATGTGACTGGGTGTGTTGTCACCAACATCCTTGGCACCTCTGGTCATGGTATCCGTTTTTCAAACGCCGCAAACATTAAGATAAACCACACAACCGTCGTCAATGCGACGACCGGCATTGTCTTCAATAGAACCAATGACAGCGCCATTAATGGTGCTACCATTGACAACATTATCACGAATGACGCTATTCAGCTTAAATGGTCCAATCAACGTACAAACGTTTCATCTAATCGAATTTCAAATATATTAACACCAACCGCTTTTGCCATCAATTTAAATGGTGCCACGACAAACTCAACCATCATCAATAATACCATCAACAATGTTGGCACCGGTATTCAGGCACTTGCCACGAACACCTTCCAGGTTGGTGTTCCATCCAATAATACCATTACTGGCAACACTATCTGGAATGCATCTGTTTCTGCGATACTCTCTACTGGAACTTCAGGTGATGGTGAGCCCAATGTTCCGAGTAATCTTAGTATCACGAAAAACTATATCCTCAATAGCACGATAGGAATTCAGTTGCGGCGTACCGGAAACAGCACGATCTCCGACAATGAGCTCTTCAATAATACTATGCAACTCAATGCCACCAACGCCTCAGGAAGTACGATCATCAACACATCCTTTAATGGCAGTTTTAATTCGTTGATCGATGAAGGTAATCTTACTGTTTCAGTGATTAATCACACCTTCAGGACATTTCATGGTATCGCACAATTTCCAAACTTTACCACGACCGACACCCAAAATTTCAGCAGCAACCGTACTGACATCAACATGACCAACTCACTTTTATTCCTTGATCCAGCAACTCTTTTCCGTGTTCAGAATTCCAGCGTTCACTGGACTAGGTTCAATACTACTTATCCAATACCTCCCGCAGTACTTAAAGATGATGTTTCATGCGACACTTCAATCTGTAGCCTTATTTCCTACAGTATTCCTGTCATGGTCGTTCAGGTGATTGGTATGGGGACGTATACAATCACTCCGCGCGAGATTGATAACGATTTCTTCGCGCGAGCAGGGTTGATAATGACTTCCCCGCGGTCGTTTAGTGAAGGATCACCTCCATCAGGAATGCCACCTTCTTTTGAATTCTCTGGTGTCCGGCCGAGTGAACGTGTCGCCCGTGGAGCAGAGGCAGCGCCATCTTCTGCAAAATTCACCGGCGGCCGAATGAAATCGTATATTCCAAAACGCTTGGCTTTTGGCCAAGGCCTCGGCCTCCTTGAGGCAAAACAAGATGGTAAGATCTTATTCGTGAACAACAAATTTGGTACTGATATCACGGTCAAACCTGACCAAATATCAACTGTTGAATTCACCGTGGTAAATACGGGAACTGAAGTACTTAATTCAATTGTGCTTGATGTTGACGCTTCAAAAGTAAAAATACTTTCCCAATCTTCCCTACACACTCAAACATTGAGCAGAGGAGAGAAAGCTGTTTTCACCCTAACGCTGCAACCAACACCAGGTCAGGTCACTGAAAACAGCATCGCACTTAAGTGGCATGCAGGCGGTTCATATCTGGACAAAGAATTTAACGTGCGCGTCGAAGCACGGCCTGAATCGCGCGTTACTGCAGCATTTATTTTCAAGCAGTGGGCAGCACCTTCAATAACAGTGTTGGTCATGTTCCTCACCGGAACATTGCTCCTCGTCGGTATTCAGACGTTTGCCGGTGGCCAAGTTGAAAAAATCACACAAGGAATTATTGGCCCGGTATTCCGAGACACGCTCGTTGATGAAGAAACACTTCGCCGCTTGGTGAGAAGCAAATTCATGTCACAGTACAGTACGCTCTGGACCACGCGCAGCGCCTATCTCAAATTCAAGCCGCAGTTCTCTCAACTTAAGCTCGTCAAACTTTCCATGAACGGTATGCATGCGGCAACCGAAATCAATGCACGCTTCCATCTCGGCATGGAGATGGCAACGCTGATTGCGTTTGCCACGCGGAAGAAATTGATTGCCCAGCTCGATCTTATGCCCGGACGAGTCTTGACCATGCATGACCTGCCAATTGCTGTTGCACATGAATATGAAGGTGTTGACTTTGTCAATCCCTTCGGCGCCGATGTCATGCCGGACAAGAAACTGGTCCTTGATTCCTGCATTGCTCTGCCGGACTACACTGCCGTGCTTATGGAACATCTGATAACTGGGGTGGTTAATGGATTAACCTACCACTCCCTCATATCTGAGCTGCGCACTGCCGGCTGGCCGGCACAGAAAATTGCAGCGCATATCACGGCGCTGAAAGCAGAGCGTGGCTATCTGAAACGGTTCATCATGGACGCGTACTCGTACAATGGCTTTGACCGAATTGACGACGAAAAACTGCGGGCAAAAACCACTGCGAGCTTGCTCGTGCATGGCCACGATAAGCGCCTTGTTGCACTCGCATTCAGCATCGCTACCAAGAACTACGAGAAGCTTTACGCGATGTTGAAACTCAGTCACAGCGAGCACACGCCGGTTGCAAAGGTCGTCAGCCGCTTAGTGAAACTGGGATGGAACCAGAAACTTATTGGCCATATCTTATTACGCATCGAATCGGAAGATGAAGAAAGAAAAACAACCAAGAAACAAACCAACAAAGAAAAGAAGGAAGAAGAAAAAACGGTCAGCACGTCCGTTGGTGCTGCGGCGCCAGTGGCGCGTGTGGTGTCTCCGCTGCCACCTCTGCCGCCCCTCCTCACGCTGGTGCCGCCCCGTATCCAGCCAGCGAACCCCGATGCTCCACTTCGCACTATTGCAGAACGGTATCCACTTCTTCATTCAGTGAAGACCTCAGTGGTTGCAAAAATTGCTGATCGCGAAGAGGCGTATATCCGAGTCGCCGTCGATCGGATTTTCACAGCAGCGGCACGCCAGAAACCACTCTCTGCTCTTGAAAAGACGTTTATGCATGACGCGATGGCCGAGTTGGTGCGCAAAGGATTCGACGCGCGCCTCGTCGAAAAAATAGTCACGGAACAAGCGCCTCTTTTGCTTGCCCGTGCCCGTGTGAGCGAACCGCAGGCACAAAAGAAATCGCGTGAACAACTACTTCGCACAACACTCCAACCGTCGAAACAAAAACCGCTCGCAGTTATACCTTCAGGCAGTATCATTACTCTACTAAAAGAAAAGCTTGCGGTGAAAGAAGAAGCATATCTCCGCAGGTACATCAATCAGCTCGTTGACGCAGAGGCGGCATCAAACCGAAGTGCAGCAATTTGTACAACCTTTGTTGCTGACACCATTGCACGACTTGTTCGCCTCGGCTACAACATTGGACTGGTTGAGCGGCTGGTCACTGAAATTGTTGCCGCACGTCTCCTGGATACTGCTCGTCAAGAATCACCGCGGCAAACTATAGTCTCACGTTCATCGCTTTCTTCATTGCCTACCAAACAATCACCCATCCAACCGTCAGCTCCTCACCGGAAATCAGCGGATATTCTCGTTGCCGTCAAAAAAACCATCGAAGAAAAAGAAGACGACTATATCGCCCGTTTTGCTGAGCAATCATTTGCAGCAGCTTCACGATTCAGCACGCCCGAGATGCTGCGCGCAACGTTTGTGAACGACGTGGTGCGCCAGTTGGCAGAAAAAGGCCACGATGCAACTCGAGCACGACGCATCATTAGCGGTGTTTTCGAGAGCCGCATTGGTGGCGTTCAATCTGAACAGAAAAAACAGGTTGTCGAGCAACGAACGCCTACTCGTGAGGAACCGATTAAAAAAACTAATTCAGGATTTGTACTGCGTCTTAACCGGGCACTCCTCGATTTCATCCTTGCCCAGCGTGAAAAAGGCGTTCAGCCAGAAAAAATAAAGGAACAACTGAAAAACAAATATCCTCCCCTAGTTATTTCGTTTCACCTGACGACTGCGGAAAAGGAGCTGAAAGCGCGTGGCACTGCTCAACGGAAACGACAGCCATGAGAAACTTTATAAACAAAAACTCCCTTGATTATTCTCAGGAAAAACAAGAAAAACAAAAAAACAAAGAGGGCACATGGTGATTCACGGCACTATCCAAAAAAATCAGTCACTCTTTTTCATCACCTCCCTTGTTCTTGTGCTCCTTCTTGTGCCGTGCGCATCAGCAAACACAGCGCGCGATCCAACTCTTCGCAGTCAGTTGTATGAACAATTCCGTTGTGGGAACGGCATCTGTGACCTTGTTGAAAGCGCGTTAACCTGCCCGGAAGATTGTCCGGGCGAGCCTGAACCAACAAATGTAACTATAGTTGCTCCTCCTCAAAAACCAGTTGACGAACAACTGTCTCATTCATCGTCTGCAGGTTTTGAGAGCATATCAACACTTGTGCCTGCTGATGATATGTTTGAAGAGCCATCATCCACTCAAACTGCTCAATCAACTTCATCCTCTTCAACATCAGTTATCCTCATTGTTCTTCTCGTCATCCTAATAGTGGGCGTTATTTTGTATGCGCTGAGAAATACATCTCTTCTGCAGCCATTGTTCCATCCGCTCGAAAAAAATCAGCGCGTTCAGACCGGTTCATCTTCGTACCAATCATCTACGCACGCATCGACAATTCTTGCCGGCCTCATTGACCGTTTCAAAAAAAGAGGGCTGACTCCTGGCGAAATGTACCAGCGCATCACACGCATGGGGCTCTGGGATGATGAGACCATTCGTCGGCAACTTGGAATGTAATCTCAATTTCCGATTCTTTTTCTCCTCTTTTGGCGTATATTCCGCTTTTCCATAATCAATATAAACCACTGAAAACTGCCGCGTTGTATGGCGCGCGGAGAATCACTGTTGAACGGTCGAGTGAAAACGATTACCCTTATTAGTCTTGATGAGCTCATGGCCACGGGTGATGCGGTGCTTGCCAAAGAGCTTTCCACAGCACTTCGCCATGGTGCGCTTCCCCATTATGTCGCCGGATCTGCCGACGGTGCGAGACGAGAAACTTTTGTTGTTGCGGTTGACGCTCGCTCTTTTTGTGCACGCAACAAACTAACCAGTGACGGCCATTTGGAGCGTGCTCTTGTTTCATTTCCTGATTATGAAGTCGCACGATGGACCTACCATCCGTCCAGCCAACAGTCCATTCCTACTGAAACAGCACCCTCATCTCCATTTATCCCCTCCCGGTTTGACGCTGATTTCTTATCAGTTATAACTCGAGGCGTTGGTGCCCTTGAGCGCATTGCAGGTGCACTTGAGCGTTTGGTGCCAGCTTCGCCATCTCCAACTCCAGTACCGTTGCGTGATTCGATGAATTCTCTCGTCACTGCAGTCCGCCAGTATTGGGAACAAACAGGATATGTTGCCGATAAAAAAATTCGTGTTCGCGGTGCAGAAAGCGATACTTACCAAGACTTTCATGATCCCCTCAGCATTGATGATGCTGCGCGCAGTATTGACATGACCTCTCATTGGACCCTCGGCCGTCTGACTGCAGGGAACGCCGCTGAACAAGATCTTTTTGAATGGCAACGCCGCGCGCACAAGGGCCGTACGTCAGTTGCTGCACAAACTATTCTCTATCTTGCGCTCACCAAGTCAATTATCAGTTCACGCATGCTGGTTGCCCACGTCGCAGCGTATGTTTTTCACGCGCCTCTTGTTGACGTGCGCACCGCAGGTGACCTTGTTGGCCTGCGCGGGACTAACCGAGGAGATTCTTACTCGACTGTTTTGCTTAGAGAACGGCTCGTGCTTCCTGTAGTACAGTGCACCATTGACCAGTATAAAAAAAGATAAAGAAAAAACCAATAGGAGGGTCACTGAGGTGATGGAGATGCCCTCCCATTGGTTCAGCCTAAAAGGTTTGCATGGACTAACGATGTGATGGAGTATCAAGAGATGTAGAACCACTACACCTCTTTTTTCTGTTTTTATTTTTTGGATGGCCCAATCCACTTTTGGCGAAACGAAATCCCGTTGGGCAGGTTTTCGATGGGCTGTATGAACCTATTGGTCTAAATGGAATCACGCAAGAGCTTGACTGCTTTTGTCCGTACGGCGGCGTCGAGCGTTACATCAATTTTGCGCGCTTTTTTTCTCAAGTCGGGCACCCAGCCAACATCTGACTGGATGAGTCCCAAATCTTTCAAATCGACGACAAATGAGCGGATTCTCCGCTCGGAGAGCGGCTTTAAATTGTATCCCTGGCAGGTTTCCTGATACTGAGTATATACATCAGTGCCTGCCATGCTTTTTTTCTGATCCTTGATGATTGAAAGATACACTAATTTTTGCTGTTTCGTGAGTGATGAAATGAGTTCGAAGGTTTGGTCTTTTTCAAGGTGTGCGTCTGCCTCGCTCACCAAGTCCAGCGTGAGCTGGTTTCTGCTTTTTGCAATCGCGCTTTTTGCGCAGCTGTCGAGCAGCTCCATTGCTTTTCGCGCGTCGCCGGAGCGTGATGCTTCAATATCTGCAATTTTTTTCAGCACCGCAGGGCTTACGACACCAGGCTTGAATGCTGCGGTGGCGCGTTCGCGAAGGATGTCATGGAGCTGTACATTGTTGTACGGTGGAAACACAATGCGCACGCGGCCGATGGTTGAGTTGGTGCGCGGCTTGATGTAGTCTCCGACGCGGACATCGTTGGAAATTATGATAGTTGATACAATTCCCTTTCCATTTTTATGCTTGCCATTGGCGTTGTGGAACCTGCTGAGCCGATAGAGGATGTCATCCCCTTCTTCGCGCAGCACATAGTCCACTTCGTCGAGCACGATGAGGATTTGCTCATGCTGTTCTGCTTCTTTGGTAAATTCAGCAACAACCTTTGCGCGAGTCCATCCCATTTTCGGGTAGTCTCGTTCTGGGTTGAGTTGGCTGAGTATCTCGAGGAATATCACCGTTTCAGTGCGATTTTCCGAGCAGTTGACATACACCGTTTTGAGCGTGATGTTTTGTTTTTCTGCCTCCTCCTTCAGTTCGTTCAGCAGATTCGTTATCATCCCTGTTTTTCCGGTGCCCGGGTTGCCATACACAAATACACAGGGCACAACTGAACCCATAAGGATGGGTGCCAGTTCCATGACCAGCTCGTTTTTTTGTTCGGTGCGGTGCAGGAATCCGTTCGGCGGATGCAGGTCGTACAGCGCCTCCCGTCTTGTGTAAAGTGGGTTGCGCAATACCGATGCAAACGTCATGGGCGCTGCGATTGTTGGTGTGCTCTCACCCCGTTCTGCTTGTGGTACTCGCTCTGCCGTTACTGCTGGTTTTGCGGTCGTTGCGTTGCGTTTTGGCAGGGCTGTTTTCGTTGTCTCTGTTTTTTTCCTTCTCACTCACAATCCTCCTTGATGATGCCGTTCTCAGATTCTTCTTTCGTATTCCTGATTTAAAAATATTCCGCTTTTTCCCCCCTTTCCGCTGTTTCCGATACTCATCCAGCAATCTTTTTTCTCTTAAGAGTAGGGAATCACAACAAACAATAAAAATAGGTGTTTGGTTATCAGTGGTGGGTAGTGGGTGGTGGAAACTATGAAACCTTCATTTGCACAGGTACTTCTCAATCGAGTTGCCATCAATATCCTCAAAATCGTCTACGACCACGAGGTCACCAACAAAAATCAATACTCGCTCAACCTTTCAGTCATCCAACGGCTTCTCCTGCTGGTAGATGCACCAACCAATGCGCTCATGGTGCTCGCCAACGCTGAACTCATCACCACTGACGCAGTTCACAGAGACATTGTCTTGAGCATCACGCACAAAGGTAAGGAATTCATTGAAGCGTTTGACCAGCTCAAAGAAATCTACGAAGGAGACGCCCGCTCCGTACCAACAGTGCCTGCTATCCGCTACAATCTTACGGTGCAGGAAAAAAAAATGCTTGCAGCGCTTTCAAAAATCAGCTCGCTGTCCGCTGCATCAACGGTTTCTTTCAAGACACTTGCGCGGGAACTTCGCCTTGAAAAAAAACCAAGTTCCGTTATGCGCACGCTCACCAAATTAGAACAACTCAACCTTATCAAAAAAGAATTGATAAAACCAAAAAAACAGAAAGGGAAGCGCCAGCTATTCGTTGCGCTGACCGACAAAGGCACCCGCACCGTGAAGGAACAGTATTTGGAGACTGCTTAAATAATTTTAATTCACACACCCACACTTCTTATATCCCTTGTCAAGCGCGTCTCTCAGCGAACTAAAAACGAGCGTATTTTCATTTCTGATATTCTTTGCAAAGAAGCAGTTGCTGGCGTGCACCATGGCTCCTTGTTTGCTGGCGAGAAAATGAGTAATAATTTTTTTCTGCGGCTCATGCTCTTTTTTTATTTCCGGCAGTGTTTCAGCATGCACCACCGTTGTTGGCACTGAAAATTTCTCGTCAATTTCTTTTTTCTTCATCATGCGCTCAATTTTTGCCTTGGTCAATCCGAGATGTTCCGGCCGGAACAAGACGTTGCACGCTGCGCAAAATAATCCATACTCATAATTCCCTTTTACCGCTCGGTTACAGATTTGGCAGCCCTGTTCAAGCACGATGAGCTTCATATCCTGCTTAATAATGACAAGTTTTTTAAATATTCTCTTTTATGTTCGAATCATGGAAAACAAAATGCGCAGCCCCGTCTGTTCTGTGCTTGGGCACGTGGATCATGGAAAATCATCCCTCCTTGACCGGATTAGGGGAACCGCCATAACCGCCAAGGAAGCCGGCGGCATCACCCAAGCCATCGGCGCGTCCATTATCCCCATTGCAACAGTGAAGAAAATCTGCGGGCCGCTGCTTGAAAAATTACATCTGACCCTCACGATTCCCGGCCTGTTGTTCGTCGACACTCCCGGCCATGCCGCATTCACGAGCCTGCGCAAGCGCGGCGGCAGCTTGTCAGACATCGCCGTGCTCGTAGTTGACATCAACGAGGGCTTCAAGCCGCAAACCGTTGAGGCAATCCAGATTCTGAAAGCGTGCAAGACACCGTTTATCATCGCTGCCAACAAAATCGACGTCATTTCCGGCTGGCGCTCGGGAAACGGCATGCTGCTCCCCTCTCTTGCCGCACAGCAGGAAACCGTCAAAGAATTGTTTGAAACAAAACTCTACGAGCTTGTTGGGCAATTGTTCGACCAGTCCCAGTTGCCGGGTGAGCGTTTCGACCGCGTCGATGATTTCACTAAAACCGTTGCCATCGTGCCCTGCAGTGCGAAAACCGGCGAAGGCATTCCTGAACTTCTCATGGTCATTTCTGGACTTGCCCAGCGGTTCTTGGAGCAGTCATTAAAAGTCGGCGGCAAAGAAGCAAAAGGTACGATTCTCGAAGTCAAAGAAGAAAAAGGGCTGGGAAAAACATTGGATGTCATCCTCTATGAGGGCTCACTGAAAGCCGGCGACACGATTGTTATCGGCGCGCTCGGCAAGCCCGTGGTCACGAAAGTGCGCGGCCTCTTTGAGCCGGCGCCGCTCGCCGAAATGCGCGACAAGAAAGCGAAATTCATGCCCGTGAAAGAAGTGCACGCGGCCACCGGTGTCAAGATTGTCGCGCCGGACATCGACCTCGTCGTATCCGGCATGCCGCTTTGGAGCGCGACGAAAGAAACACTCGAGCACGTCACGCGCGAAATCCAAAAAGAAGTTGAAAGCGTCATCATCGAAACCGAAGAAGAAGGCATCATCCTCAAGGCAGACAGCCTCGGTTCCCTCGAAGCGCTCATGACACTGCTGAAAGGAAAAACCATTTCCCTGCGCAAGGCAACCATCGGTGACGTCACCAAAAAAGACATTATTGACGCGGAAAGCAATGCTGACGAGCTGCAACGCGTCATCCTCTGCTTTAACTTGAGCCCGTCCGATGAAATCAAGGCACTTTCATCAAAAGTAAAAATCATTGCCCACAATGTTATTTACCAGCTGGTTGATGATTACACCGCATGGCTGAAGGAAAAAAGCCAGCAGATGGAAGAAGGCCAGCTTGACACAGTCATAAAGCCGTGCAAAATCCGGCTCATGCCCGGCTATGTGTTCCGCCAGAGCAATCCTGCAGTTGTCGGCGGTGAAATTCTGCTTGGCACAGCAAAATCAAACACTCCCTTGATGCTCAAAGATGGTGTCACACTCACCAGCATCCGTGCCATGCAGAAAGAAAAAGAAAATGTTAGCGAGGCGCGCAAGGGGGCACAGCTCGCCTTTTCGCTCGATAATGTCACGGTTGGCCGGCAGATAAAAGAAGGAGATATTCTTTACAGCGCGATTTCAGAAGCCGACTTCAGAAAAATGAAAGAACTCAAGAAATACCTCAAGCCCGACGAAGCAGAGGCGGCAAAGGAAATTGCGAATCTCATGCGCGAGAAGAATCCGGTGTGGGGAATCTGACTGGTTTGAGGTTTATGGTTCGGGGTCTGGGGTTTTTAGAAATTAATACAACTGTTTGTCGTATGCTACTGTATTTAAATTCCAGCCAAACAATGCTTTTTTTCCTTCTTCTGTCCTTCCGATAAACTTTGCCGGAAGTTTTATCTTCCGTCCTACTTCTATTCTATTCGGATCTTGGATCCCATTATAACGTGCAAATATCTTATAATTTACCCCATTACCAGTCAAGTTGTCTACTAACCCAAAAAGAGTGTCGCCTTTTTCAACAGTTAATTCCGGAATATATCCTCCACTTTCAGGTGTCCAATTCTCCCAAAACTCCACTCCATCAGTCGTCAGCGCCTCTGTCCTCACCGGCGCAACAAGCAATGCAAGTCCGGTCAGTGCTGCAGGAATAAGTCGTGACATACTTATTAGAAATAAGAATCTTATTTTAAATATTGCGGTTCTTGCTTATAAAGACTATCGGAAACTATTTATACCTCCAACACCACCATTTATTCATGCAAGAAACCATAACCATCCCAAAAGAAGAGTATGTACAACTCAAAAAATTAGAAAAACTCGACTTTGACTTAATCAGGCAATTTGCCAACAGTTTAGAAGACCTCAAAGCCGGTCGTTTTAAGCGTCTTGCATAGTCATTGTTTCTGCAACAAGCCGATACTCATCTAACTGCATCTTAATATGATCAATCGTTGCTTGTTGATCCTTCTTGCCGCCAACGGCAACGACCAACACTAGTTTCAAGTCGTCATAAACAAGATAATACACTCTTTTTTCTCTGATGCGTCGCTCTCTCAAAAACGGATATCCCAACGGGTCTCCAAGAACCGGATTTTCAGCAAGCTTTTTCGCAATTTTTTCTGCTGCTGCCTGATACTCCTTCGGGAGTTTTTCCATTTCCTCTAAATACGTTTTTGTACCTATCACTCTAAACATGCTCTCTTTCAAACAAATCAACTATAAAAACATACCTGTTCATTCTCTTCTACACTCTCTAAATATTTATAACCAATCCGTTAGCATTTTCTGATTATGAAACGGCTCCTGATACTTATCGTTTTGACGCTGCTTGTACTCGGTTCGTTGCTCGCCTACAGTCGTACGCAGGTCGGTCACATGACGCTCCTTGCCGTCGCGGAAAAAGATGGTGGCGTCTTGGAGGGGAGCACTGCTGATCTAACCTTAACTCTCCAGCCCGGCACGGGCCGCGTTTTTTTGGACACCCAGCCCGCTTCAAAACTGGACACCCAAATGTCGACACGGCTGGCAAAAAATATAGCGTGCAAATTTGTCGGAGCTGATTGTTCACACTATGATTTTTTCTACACTATCACTTCTGGTTCAGTCATCATTGGCGGGCCGAGCGCGAGCAGTTCCGTTGCGCTCCTCACTGCGGCGATGCTGAAAGGAATCCCGCTTCGCACTGATATCGCGTTTACCGGCACCATCAGCTCCGGCAATCTCGTCGGCAGTGTTGCCGGTATCCAGAAAAAAATCGATGCCGCAGCAGGAGCGCACCTACAAACCGTGCTGATTCCTGCGGGTTCGCGCTTTGTACCGGAAAACGAATTGACTGCAAATGCCACAGATGCTTCGGCAGCAACCATCGACCTTGTTGCGTACGGGCATACCAAAGGCGTCATCATCATTGAGGTCAGCCGTCTTGACGAGGCGTTTGAACAGTTTACCGGGAAAAAAATAGCAACGCCCGCCGTTCCCCTCAAAATCAATAAACAATATCAAAAAACAATGCAGGTTCTCGGGCTTTCGCTGTGCGAACGGAGTGCCGGCCTCCAGAAAAATACGGCAAAACTTCTCATTGGCTTCAATGAACTGAATCAGACAAACCTCAAACAAATTGCAGAAGCCCAGGAAATCGGATTCAACCTCACCCTGCGTGGTCAGGATGCGTACAATGCAGGCGCATATTATTCCGCTGCAAGTTTTTGCTTCGGCGCGAATGTTGCGTATAAAGGGATACTCTACCGGCTGCAGCATGGTACCAAAAAAGAATTGAAAGACCTCTTCTCAAAAATAGCTGCTGATATCATCAAGCTCAATGCAAAAGTGAATGCATACCCCATTACAACAATTACTGACTTGCAGGCATACATGATTGTCAAAGAGCGTTTGATTGAAGCAAATGATCGACTGGTTGAACTCAACAAACAACTTCCTGATCTTTCTGATGACGATGTTGCCGGCCAGCTCGGGCTCGTCGTGGAACGCACCTACAGCGCGCTGGCATGGTCGGCTTTTTTCAATGCTTCAGGAAGGACATTTGAAATGAATAATGAATCCTTGCGCGACTCCTGCGACAAAAAACTGTCTGAAACCCTTGAATTTTACCAGTACGCAAACCTCTTGTATCCCAATCTGCTTGCCGAGGCTAAGCGGCAAATGGAAAAAGCAACTGGCTTTCAGCACCACGGCAATTACGCCTTGTGTTTATTCAAAGCAGCAATTGCCAAGGCGCAGATTAATATCCTTCTTTCCACTGCAACACTGAAAGAAACTGAACTTGCGCCCTTTGTTGACAACAAAATCGCTGCTGCAGAAGAAGCAGTTGCGCGGCAGCAGCAAGAAGATATTTTTCCCGTGCTCGGCTACAGCTATGTTGAATACGCGAAAAGCCTGCGCGATGAAAATCCTGTGTCTGCACTGCTCTACACTGAATATGCGCTGGAGTTGAGCAACCTTGATGATTATTTACGCCCAACCCTTTCTTCACGCACCCTCATTCGTACCGAGGTTGTGCTGATTTTTGTTGCAGGCATTTTGATTGGCCTTCTGTGCGCGGAAGTGTACCATCAACTACGTACCATAGCGCACAACCGGAAAACACGGAAGAAACGAACATAAATAACTCTCTTTTTTTACAAAACCACCTTTCAGTAGTCTTCCGACTAATAGAGTTCAAACCCCCGCACTGCACCCGTGAGGGCACAGGGCAGGGGAAAAAGAGGTGATTATAAGATAATAAACCCTAGCAAGGCCCAATTGCTCAAGCCCTGCCGGGGAAAAAGAGGTGATAGATTATGATCAGTATCGTTCGTCCACCCCTATTGCCCACCACCTTATTTCTACTCTGGAGTAGTCCATGTTCTATTTAAGCCTTTCGGTTTGGATATTTAAACTGCTCTAATAAACTCTATAACTACATTATAACTCATTTTTATGCTTTATGCCCCTCTCCAAAAACGCTCGTTCCACAGGCTATAAATAGGGGGTATGTTCTCCACCATAGTATGGCCACCTGCCACAAATGCCCCTTACCAATCTATTACAGCGACTTTTGCGAGCAGTGCTTTTGCGATCTGCTTGAGCGTCGCATCAAAAAATACATCGGCCAGCACGAGCTTCTCAAGAAAAATGATGTGCTGTATGTTGACAATGACCTTGTTGACTATTTTCTCAAAAAACTGTTCACTCTGCCGCTCACCCTTGTGCGCACCCCAACCGATGGTGCCTCTGCAAAGCGCGTGCTGGCATGGACCATGGACCATGAGCTTGAATTTTTTCTTGATGAACTCATGACACACGGCCTCATTGCTCCAGAAAAGCCCGGCTTGAAATTTTTTCTTGCCGTGACCAAAAGCGAACTTCAAGCATACACTGCTGCAAAAAACATTCCCTTGCCCGACGACCTCAAGCCCGCGCCAAAACATGACCTTATGAAGCCATCTGGCCTCGTGAGCATTCCCGGCAGCGGTGGCGATTTTCTGCCGCTTAACACCATTCAGACACCGGCTGACATCCTCAATGAACTTGAAAAGCGTCACCATGAAACACGGGCGAGCCTGATGAAAAGCATTGAGCAATTGAAACTAATTTTGAAAGAAGATAAAACAATATAAATCCCAGTTCTTTCCTTTTTCCATGAAGTACCTTCCGCACGTTGCCGCACTTTTTATTATCCTTATCGGCATTTTTTTCACCTATGGCAAGCCATCCTTCACCGGCTTTGCAGTGTTCGAGCCAGCGCCGGTTGCTGAAACGACAGCGCATGCTCCTATTGTTCTTTTCTGCCCACATGATTCTTGCCGTGAAACATTCTTGTTCCTCATCAACGGCTCCACCACGGTTGACTGTGCAAATTTTGACGTTGATTTTCCTGCATTTGTCGAGCTGCTGAAAACAAAAGAACATCGGCTGGTGGTTGACGTGCACAACTTCAACAAAACTCTTGCACAATTGAACAGCAAGCCTGCAAACGGAAAAAAATATATGCACAACAAATTCTGCATCCTCGATCATAGTGTTGTGATCACCGGCAGCATGAATCCGACCTACAACGATATGTTCCGGAACAACAACAATCTGATTATTATCCAATCACGCACGCTTGCGCAGAATTACGAAGGCGAATTCGAAGAGCTCTGGAACGGTGTGGTGAATAAAGGAAGCGCAACAAAACATCCACTCATTATTCTCAACAACAAAACGATTGAAAACCGTTTTTGCCCGGATGATGACTGTGGCGGCGCCGTTGTTCACGCGCTTGAACAGGCGAACCACACTATCTATTTTATGGCATTTTCGTTCACCCACAAAACCATTGCGGAAACACTTATCAAAAAATCCTCTGAAGGCGTTGTGGTGAAAGGCGTCATGGAAAAACAGCAGAACAGTACCAACAGTGTCTTTCCCCTGCTGCAAAAAAATAATGTTTCTGTGCAGTGGGATTCCAACAAATACAAAATGCACCACAAAGTCTTTATCATTGACAATGAAACCGTGGTGACCGGAAGCATGAATCCGTCGGCAAGCGGTGCCAAAGGAAATGATGAAAATATTCTTATTATTCACGACCCCGCATTGGCAGAGAAGTTTGTTGAGGAATTTGAGCTTCTTGGGCAGTAAATTATATAAACAGACTATTTTTCTCGGCATGAGGGGGAAGCTTATGTCCATACTGGGAGGAACAGACACGACTGAACGCTACCGGTTTATTGACCGAGTTGGCGAAGGCGGCATGAGTACAGTCTACAGAGCAGAAGACCGTGAGACCCTCGGTTTAGTTGCCGTGAAACTTCTTCATGACGATCTTGCCCGTTACGACCATTCGCTCTTTCGTTTTGAGCGAGAAGCAAGAATTCTTAGTGCTCTGAACCATCCTCTCATTGTAAAATGCCATGGCGCTATCACCGTTTCTGAGGATCCCAAATCCGATAAACTGCGTCCCGGTTTTGTCATGGATTATCTTGAAGGAAAAGACCTCTTTGACACGCTTCGTGATGAACGAGTACTCGATACTGAAGAAACCGCAATGATAATGCTTCAGCTTGCATTAGCATTTGATTACGTCCATCGCCGCGGAATTGTGCATCGGGATATGAAACCAGAGCAAGTTTCGCTCCAGCGAAATGGATGTCCTTCTTCTACGAGAATAACCATCTATGACTTTGGCATCTGCGGTTTTATAGGTGATAATCTCCCCTATGCAACTACTAGCTATCGGAAACTACCTGTTCTTGCACCTGATGAGAGAAGGCTCACTGCTCACGGAACAGTTTTTGGTACGCCAGAATTTGTATCGCCTGAAGAAGCCGACGGAAGCAAACACGTCGATGGGCGCACGGATTTGTATGCTTTGGGAATCATGCTGTATCAGATGATTTCAGGCAAGTTGCCATTTCGTGGAGGAAATAAACACTCAATTATTTCTCGGCAAATCTATGAACCGCCGGCTCCATTTGCTTCAATAGCAACGTGTGATTACAGTTACGGGCGTCGGCAGTATCAGCCAAGTGGGCTTGATGCTGTTTGTTTCAAACTATTGGAAAAAGACCCCGACAAACGGCATCAAACCGGACGAGAACTTGCGTATGCCGTTCTCAATGCACTTCCCGATATCATGGCAGAACGCTTGCTGTTAAGCATGAGCGTTGGCCTGTTGGGCATGAGTTGGAACCAAGAGCAAAAACCTGAAAAAACTCCCGAAAAAGAATTGGTGCCTGAAGTTGAGACTATGGCATCGGTGTCGGTGGCCGCTGTTGAAGAACCGGTAATACCTCTCGTTGCTCAACCAATAATCGTTCCCCTAAAAAGAGGTTTCATGGACGACATCGTCTCTTTTTTCCTCGCACCGGATGCGTGGATACGAAATAGAGACCGTCATCTTTAAATAACCCTATCAAATTCTCAATTGTATGGTCAACCTCATCATCATCGGCTCGCTTGGGCTGGACGACATCGAAACTCCCTTTGGAAAAAAAGAAAACGTGTTGGGCGGCGCTGCCAGCTATGCATCCTACGCTGCCTCTTTTTTCGCCCAGCCGGGCGTTATCAGCATTGTTGGCAGTGATTTTCCCGAAGAATATCTCGCTCTGCTGAAAAAAAGAAACATCGACACCACCGGCATTGTCATGCACGGAAAAACATTTCGCTGGTCGGGCTTCTATGAATACGACATGAACGAGGCGAAAACAAAAAAGACCGAGCTGAACTGCATCACTGCATTTAATCCCGTTGTTCCTGTTCATTACAAAGATGCGCGCTTTGTTTTCTTGGCGAATATTGACCCTGACCTTCAGGAAAAAGTGCTTGCCCAGACAAAAAATGCCTTTGTCGTGATGGACACGATGAACTTCTGGATTGCGCAAAAAAAAGAAAAATTGCTCGACATCATCAAAAAAGTCAACATCTTCGTCTGCAACGAAGGCGAAGCGAGAATGTTGTTTGGCACGCCGAACCTCATCGAAGCAGGCAAAAAAATTCTCGCGCTGGGGCCGAAAGCAGCCGTGATAAAAAAAGGCGAGCACGGCGCCTTGTTGTTTACGAATGAAAACGGCCTGCACATCTTCAGCGCGCCGGCCTATCCGCTTGAAGTGGTGCGTGATCCGACCGGCTGCGGCGATTGTTTCGGCGGAGCGTTTACCGCGTACCTTGCGAAAACCAACGATACCAGCGAGAAAAATTTGAGAAAAGCAGTGGTGTATGGCATGGCCGTTGCGTCATTGAATGCTGAAGATTTCAGCTTGGAACGGCTCAAAACCGTGACGATGGATGAGATTGAAGAGCGGGTTGCGCTGTTGAGAAGGATGAGGGAATTCTAGTTTTAAATACTACTTTTAAGTAACAAAAATAGAAAGGTTTATAAACCCTCTATCAGTATCTCTTGAGTATGAAGCCAAAAGCCAACAAACTACCGTTTTCAGAATTTCTCGAGGATCAGCTCTACGCTGCGCTCAAAGAAGACGATGAGGAATAATCTTCCCCATGAACCAGTTTGCGCCGCTTGAGGATGTTGTAGCATCGCTGGGCGTGCTGTTTGAGAAACGTGAAAAGCATGCGTCGTTGCCTGATGTTCCTGTTGAAACGCTTTCTGCTGATGCCCTTATAACTGAAGGCGAACACTATGCACGCCTGCGTGACGATGCTCTTGGCACACTAAATCATACGTTTGCTGAAGCGCGAGAATTATCAAAAAAAGTTCCTGATGTTTCTCTTGATGAACTCGCTCCGCACATTGCCCAAACACGCGACACCATTCTTGCGTTTCAGGAAGCAGATCATGCACGGAATCAGTATCAGTCAGAATCCGTTCGTTTTGAACAAGAGATGCTCGAGCGAATGCATAACCTTGACCGTGAAGAAAATCGCCTTTCTACACACTTTGAAGGCCTTGGTAGCCTGCTCCACTATCGTCGCCTCCGTCGCATTGCTGAAGAGCGAAAAAAACTTTCTGCTGCATATCGGCGTACCCAGCAAACATCCGCGGCGCCTGGCATTGATCTGCTGTATCACGGAAATCTTAAGGACGCACTTGCAGTCAGTTTATCGCATCGCATAAAAAATGAGTACGCTGAACAGTGGCGCGCAGCGGCGCCGAAAATTGAACTTTCTGAAGAGGTTCTTGACGAATTGTACACTGCCTATTCAACTTCCCTTCTTTTTGAAGGAATCAAACGAGTGCAAAATCATTGGGCCATGTCCACTTCTGATCTTCCTCTTCTTAATTCTGACGAACTTCGGGTCAAAGCGCACCAGATTATAAAATCAAAATTAAGGCATCCTCAACAAAAGATCGATGATGAGGCAGTACGCAAACTTCCAGCCATATTTGATCAGGTCATCAGTTATGCACGAGGTCCGGAACACCGTTACCATGGGCAGACTGATCATTTCACCGACCTCGTCAACACTATCAACCAATCACCTACACAGACGCAGGAACGCCGCGCGCTGTCCGAATCACACGACCGAATTATTGAAACGCTCTCTGGTTTTACAGGACGCGCTGATCCATATACCTACTCTTCTAATCCTGCTTCTGACGGGTGGCGAAGTTTCGAGTATACTGTTGAGCATCTCGATCTGCAGGCGTGGAATGTTCTCAAGGAACATCCAGCTATGCGCCAACAGCACGGCGACACGCTTAACGCATTTCATCAGCTCTGTTCAGCAACGGCATGGAATACTCTCTTGCGCACCAGCTCACCGAATGAGCATCAAGAATTAAGGAAAGCTGCGCGTGTTTTTTCCACAACGAACAACATTCCATACTTAGTGTATGATTTCTGGAAAAGCGTATTGATTCACGGTAGTGCTCTTCAGGAATCTCCTGAACATCAGTTTGTTGCCGCACTGGGGGACGAACAGATGCATGAGCTGGAAGGGATGAACATTCCCGGACTCATGGATGTTATTCGTGTGATGCGCACGGCGACTGATGATTATCGCACTGAAACAATTCCGAACAATCCTCGTTTGAGAAATCCACGTAATGCCGCGATTAAACGTGGCCTTGTTGACATGACGGTTCATTATCTCACGCATGGCACAAAAGATGAAGCGCAATTTGCATTGTCGTATGCTCCTTTTTTACAAACGCCGCGCAAGGGCGGTTTTAATGAACCCCTTTTTGGAGCACTTGCGAATCGTTTTGGTCTCGATGATGTTGTTGTTCAGGCATTTAAACGGGAGCCGGATGCATTTAATCAGCGCTTGATACATTCCATTGGGAAATCTCCCAGAAGATATGACCCTGACCCAACTGCAGATATTAAAGATGATTTTGCTGCACTCGCCCGCTACCGCACTGGTGTAGATGAAATTCTTGCAACTGCGTTGCATCCGAAAGCAGTGTGGAATGAGCATCAAACTGTTTACTCGTATCTTGTTCAATCAAGTGAGACTCCTTCACACGAAGTTGACCGCGCGCTCGCACACCTCAAACTGGTTGATCAAGACTTCATACACGACAAACTCCATGGCAGCTTTGGTGAATGTTATAACCGCGCTCTCAATAAATATCGCACACTATTTGCGTACCAACCGCTCACCGATGCATTCGCCCGTCTCGAATCCTTCATCAACAAAACAACCGAAATTGTTGAAGCAGTAAAAGACAAACCCGCATTACATGCCTTTCTAAAAACAGAACAACGTTCGCTTGTTTCTGCTGCATCATATTCTGTTTTAGAAGACTATTTTTTACGGGATGTGAAAGCGGGATGTGACTATCTCACTATTTTACAGGATGAAAAAATAGCAGACCTTGTGAAAACACAAGCAACTAATGCGTGCCATCGTATTGCAGTATGTCTCCATGCGATTCCTTCTGAAATTGCCGTTCCCTATATCCGGAACCTCGTTTCCCGAGACGGAGATGCGTCAACACTCGCGGACACCGCGCGTGGCGTCGCTGAAATGCTTTCTTTCTGGACACTGTCCCGTAATCAGGAGCCATTAGAAAAAAATGTGCTTCACGAGTATCTTCATGATCCTGCACACCTTGGTGTTCTCGATTTGCTCTGCGAGCTTAATCACACGTGTGGGCCGTACCGGACACCCGCGGTTTCAGCTAACGAATCGTTCTTTGACCACCTCGAGGCAAACCTCAGTCTTCTGAAACAGGCGGGATTCCAGCCAACGTATTTCCTTGTCAAGGAACTCCACACTGCTGAAGATAAACAGCAAAAAATCACCGCATGGAAATCAGCCATGGAATCGTTTGGCGAAGGAACCTTCGACCCTGCCAACGAACTTCACCGAAATCTTGAATACTCGCGTTTCAGAAAAATTGTTGACCACGAAAAAGTCAAGCGCCACGTCAAGAACCACTTCACCTTTGATGAATACATCCAGATTTTCGACCGCAAGCCGGTTGACGAGCAATTTTCCGAGCGTGACCAGTTTGAAATTGGGTGTGTTGCGTATGAAGCAACGCTGCTTGCTGATTTTATCGGACGTGTCAATGAACAAGCACGTGCACAGCATCGTCCGGTTTGGGTTGTTCCCAATTTGAGCTATGGTTATTTGCCGGTTGCGCCCTTGGTTGAAGAATGCGCAGCGCAGGGCATTGAATCCATTATCGGCGTCAAGGTCGGCTCGACTGAAAGCCACAGCACTCCCACAGTACTCAACAGCCGCCTTTTCAAAGGATACCGACAGCGAATGATGGACGAGCAGCCGATTATTATTGTTACTGACGGAACCCAGCATCTTGTTTCGCGTGACGATGAACATAAATCAGCACGCTATCCAGACGCGCATCAGGGATACCTTAATCAGGTCATTGCGCTGAATGACGCTGCCGGCTTTACTGATATTGATTACAGCACTGTTGGAAAAACAAATGATGATGTTGCCCGTTTGAGAAATACCGAAGAATTCAAACGGCTTGTTACTGTGTACCGAGGTGTTGCATCTGACCATCCGCGAAGACCATACTCATTCAATCTCTGGAACACTGCTGGCTTGGAGCTTGCCGTGCGGGGTAACCGCGAAGAAACGGCAATAGTTCCAACAACTGACCCAGCAACGATTGATGGCCCTGCTGTTATTTTCTGCAACATTGGTGTACTGGATGAGCAGATTCCTGAAGATATTGCGCGGCCATCTGAAACAAAACACACTCCTGCTTATTTCGACGACAGTGGAAAAATCATCAACTTTGACTTTAGCTACGACCGTTTCGGCGTGCGCTACTTGAACCGATTGGAAACTGCAGTGCGGGAAGCATATGCACAACGAAAAAATCAGCCACCTTCTGTTTCAGTGCCTACAGAATCAATTCCTGCACTGATTCGGTTTTTGGAGCGGCCGAGAACTGCTGTTGAAGAAGTTAATCGCTAATTACGTCCCTTCCTGCCAGCTCGCGAGATACTTTTTCTGTTCCGGCGTCAAAGAATCAATTTTAATATTCAGCGCTTCAAGTTGGGTTTGCGCAATATAATCATCAATTTCTTCCGGCAGCACGATAACGTCTGCATTTAATTTGCCGCGATTTTTCACGAGGTATTCGCACGCCAATGCTTGTCCGCAGAATGAGGTAGACATAACTTCAGACGGATGCCCTTCTGCCGCTCCGAGATTCACGAGCCGACCTTCAGCAAGCAGCATAATTTTTTTGCCGCCAAGAACATACTCATCCATGAACGGCCGTATTTTTCGAGTGGAAGAAGCACTTTTTCGCAGTCCTTCAACATCAATTTCATTGTCGAAGTGGCCGGAGTTGCACACAATCGCGTTGTTTTTCATTGATTTCATGTGCGCAACCGTAATGACGTGCTTGTTGCCGGTGACCGTCACAAAAATGTCGCCCCATTTCGCCGCGTCATCCATTTTCATAATCGTGAAGCCATCGAGTGTTGCCTGCAAGGCGCGGAATGGATGCACTTCAGTCACAAGAACTTGTGCTCCTTGGCCGCGCGCGCTTTTCGCAATGCCCTTGCCGCAGCTGCCATAGCCGGCAACAACGAATACTTTTCCCGCGAGCAAGCTATTTGTCGCGCGGATGATGCCATCAATCGTTGATTGCGCCGTGCCGTAATAATTGTCAAGAAGATGTTTCGTCTTGTTGTCATTGACTGCAATGATTGGGTACTTCAATGCCTTATCTTTCACCATCGCCTTCAGCCGAATGATGCCAGTAGTCGTTTCTTCACAGCCGCCGACAAGGTCTTTGATGAGTGCCGGATGCTTCGTGTGAATTTCGCTCACCAAATCGCAGCCGTCATCAATGGTGATGTGTGGTTTTGTTTCGATGACTTTAGTGAGATAGCGATAGTAATCTTCTTTGTTCTCTCCCTTGTATGCCCACACACTGACGTCTTTTTCTTCTGCAAGCGCCGCGGCGACATCATCTTGTGTTGAGAGGGGATTGCAGCCGGTTATCGCCACGCTTGCGCCGCCAGCGATGAGGGTGCGGACAAGAACTGCTGTTTCTTTGGTCACGTGCAGTGCCATACCAATGCGCAATCCTTTGAATGGCTTTTCTTTTGCAAAGCGCACCTTGATTTTCATGAGCGCTCCCATATTAGCTTCTGCCCATTCAATATTGAGCGTACCTTGGGCTGCGAGTGCCTTGTCTTTGATTTCAAAGGTTTTTCCGGTGTGCATACCTATTTGGGAAGGTGGGGGATTTATATGCTTTTTCGTTTTTCGGAGAAAACTTTTAAAAGACCACATGGTATATACAGAGAAAAAGAGGTGTATGGTGAACAGATTCCTTAAACAGCTTCGCACGGTTGTTCATTCCAGAAAAATAATTGTGCAAAGCTTGATTATCGGACTTGCGGTTGCGCTCATCACCGGCATCCTTGCTTCACGCACCAAAGAAGGCCTTATTCTTTTTGCAGGCATTGCAGCGTCCGCCGGCATGATTTGTCACGCACCAAAATTGAAAAGCAACAGCCTGCGCACGGTCATGCTGAGTTATTCTGTTGCTGTTATCGTAAGCATAGTGATGTGGCATCTCATCACCCAGTCCCCTCTTTCATTGAGCCTTGCGCTGTTCATCGGCCTTTTTTTCACGTCACTCCTCTTACTCGTGTTTGATATATTCCACGCTCCAGCCCTCACCGCAGTCATGGGCTTCCTGCTCTACACGGGAAAACTTTCTGACCTGATTTTCTTGCTTGTCAGCGTTTGGGTATTGTGTATCGGCATCAAATTTTTATGGTACTGCGCATCGGAAGAATTAAAAGTCGAGCACTTTGTCAAAGAGTTCACCAAGAAACATTACGGTAACTGATTTTTTAATTTTTTATTCTATCGATCTTTTACGACGACCAATATCAGAATTACAATTCCTGCGGAAAGAAGTACAGCAACGCCCAACAGAAGAAATAGAAACGAGTCATCAGTGGTCGGTTCGGGTAATTCCGGTGTCGGTATAAATGTCTCTTCTGATTGGTTCTTTTCTTCGCTCACCACCACTCCTTTTTTTAACAGCGTATCAGTTGAATTGAAGTCAGTTATCGCACAGGTTCGAACATTTTCCGGTGGGCAGCCAATAATTCCCAGCCCGATGCTTGTCGCTGTTTCATGCGCAAGCCGCGGCAATGTCATTACATAGGTGTTTTTACTCGTGTCCTTAATCTGTTTTCCCTTGATAAACGGCGTGGCAATAGTGCGTGCATTGCTTGTTATATACACTGCAATCTGTGATACTGGGTCGCGCTTTTCATACTGGTCTTGGTTTAGCCCCTGAAACGTCAGGACGTACTGATCAGACATTGCTCTGCAATCGGTGATTGTAAAGGTCTTCGCTGCCAGCGCGCAGTCATACTGGAAACCAGGACAGTTATTGAGAAACAACTCTTTTGTGCAGGGGGGATTGGTGCATGCATCATGCGTAACGCTCAGTTTGTACCGCCCCGACTCGTTGAAAATTCCCCGTGCCGAGGTAAAATCAGCTTTTTTTGTCTGGGTACTTTGGCTGGAAATGACTGGTTGTGAGAAATTTCCTCGGAGGGTAATACTCTGGTTTCCGGGCAACCATATGCTACGAACTTCAACTGATGACAGCAGCAGTTTTTCCACGGATGGATTTTCGACGGTAAACGTGACTGATCCGTCTCCATGGCATTGCATATTTGAAATCCGAAGGTCGGCAGTGGTGCGTGCAAGCCCACTGGGAAGTAGGAGAATTGCCAGTATACTCAGTATAAACCAAATCAGTATTTTTTTTGCCATGCCCCCTCAAGAAGTGGGAGTCAGGACTAATTTATAAGCTTTTATGTAGTCAAGTAAATGAAGAATACTCTTATGCTTTCTTCTGTTTCTTCTTTTTTTCTTTCTTCGCTGGAGGCACCGGCGGCGCCGTTGGAGCGGCAGCCTTTTTCTCTTTTTGTTCTCCATCAAGCCGTTCGCTGTGCCGGCATGCAGGGTATTTAGTACATCCCAAAAACCTGCCGTAAATGCTCGTGCGCACAATCAGCTTGCCATCACGTTTTGCTTCAGCGCAGGCAGGGCAGGGCTTTTCCATTTTTTCTTCTTCTTTGGTGAGTTTTTTTGAGGGACATTGGTGATTAACACACACTTTCTGCGGCCCTCGCTTCGGCGGTCGAATCTGAATCATTATGCCTTTACATGCTTCGCATTTGTCTTCAATGGCAGTAATTTTTCCCTTGGCAGGTAGGGAGACGGTTGTCTTGCACGCAGGATATTTGTCACAGGCGGCAAATCGCCCGAACCGCCCGCTCCGTATCATGAGCCGGCCTTCGCCGCATTTCGGGCAGGCGCCGAGGAAGTTTTGCTCGTCGCGCGTTTCAATGTTTGCTTCGAGCAGGCCTTTACCAATTTCTTTTTCGTGTTTTTTGAAGTTGACCAGTGTTGCGCGCAAGAGTTTTTCCGCGCGACTCAGTACTTGGTCTCCAGTTACTTTTTTTTCGCGTATGGATTCCATTTCCTCTTCAAAATCCCGCGTCAATTTTTCATCGAGAATTTCCGGAGCGTATTTTTCAAGTGTTTCACACGTCTTGATGCCGAGGAGTGTTGCTTGGAGTGAGCGTGATTCTGTTTCCATGACATAGCCCCGTTTGAAAAGCGCCTCAACAATCGCGGCGCGGGTCGCCTTGGTGCCGAGTCCCCGTTGTTCAAGCTCTTTGATGATCGAAGCAGGCGTGTAGCGCTTGGGTGGCTGGGTTTCTTTTGCAAGGAATTCCATTTTTTGTATGCTGACCATGTCATTTTTTTCCACTTGCGGAAGCTCTTCCTCTTCAAGCTTCACGTGCGGCCCGTAAAATACGTGCCAGCCCTTTTCAATCGTGCGCGTGCCCTTGGCAACAAACGGCTCTTTTTCGACGATAAGTGTGAGAGTTACTGTTTCACGCACCGCCGGCTCTCCAAAAGTTGCAAAGAAACGGCGCACGATGATGTCATAGACGCGTTCCTCGCGCGGCGTAATGTCGTGAAATTGTCCGGTTGGAAAAATGGCTGGGTGTGCCGGGTCGGTTTTTTTGCCGTTGTTCGGCACCAGATTTTTCTTGGCAAGCAGTTCCTTGACCAGCAGTGTATAAGGCTCTTGCGCAGAAAGCTGTTTCATAATTTTGTGGTAGCCAATTGCAGGAGGAAGTTGCTGTGATGATGTTCTCGGGTAGGAAATCATACCTTTGAGATACAGTTGTTGGGCGATGTCAAGCGCGTCTTTCGGCTGGATGTGCATGCTTCGGTACGCTTCGGTTTGGAGTGTGGTGAGGTCAAAGGGTGCAGGTGGCGCCTGTTTGGTCTGGGCTTTTTGAAGGTCCTCAACAACTCCCTCTTTGCTCGCTTTTATTTTTTCATATATTTTTTTTGCCGGTTTTTCTTCCCAGAATTTGTCCTGCTTGTGGAGCGCGATGATTTCCTTATTTTTGTCTTTTTCCTGGCGCGGTTTTTTCGGCGTGCCAGTCAGCTGGATTTCCCAGTACGGCACCGGCTTGAATGCGATAATATCCTTCTCGTGGTCAACAATCAGTTTGAGCGACGGGCCTTGTACTCGTCCTGATGAAAGAATTTTGAATGAGCCGGCGGCTTGAACCGAGAGGCTCAATGCGCGGGAGAGATTAATACCGTAATAATAATCAAGCACGTGGCGTGTGGTGCCGGCGAGCGCTTGCCCCCAGTCAATTGTCGGGGACGCGTGCTCATAGCTCTCAACCAGCTCGTCTTTGGTGAGGGTTGAGAATTTCATGCGGTGCGCGTCTTTCTGGTTGCAGGTGAAACGGATAATATTGTACCCAATCGTTTCCCCCTCGATATCATAGTCGCATGCAACAGTGAATGATTTTGCGTTTTTTGAAAGTTTCTTGATCGCGGCAACGTACTTTGCGCTGTACTCCGCATGCTTGTCCGCTTCAGAGGTTGGCTTCCATTCCGTGTCAAAGACCGGATACGTCCATTTTTTTTTCTTTCCTTTTTCTATTTTTTCCGTGACTGTGTAGAGATGGCCAACTGCCGGGACAACGACGATATCTTTCCCCTTGTGGGTGATTTCATAGTATGGAACAGAACCTTCGCTCTTCTTATGAGGCGTTGCGTCTGCCAGCGCTATCGCAATCTTCTGCGCTGCCGATGGTTTTTCCGTGATAATGAGTTCGTACGTCATGGTTTTTCGCTTTTTTGTGCTTTTGTTGGCTGTTAAGCTCTTTTCATTTATAAATTCCTTCTCTTGTTTGAGAAAAGTTTTTAAATCTTTGCATGTTGGCCGTCATGGGGTGGAACTGGTGATGGATGCACTTCTTGAAAAACTGCGCAGCAAACTCCTGTTTGATGGCCATGCTGACCAGTTTTTTGAACACCACGGCTCTCTTATAAAACTGGACCAATCACGTTTCGCGTATCTCACCAACGAGCAGGGCGCAGCTACCACCGTGTTTGTTGACGGCGGCAGTGCCGAGCTTTTTTCTGCTGCTGACTTTTCGCTGTATTTTTTCCGCATCGCCAGCGTGCAGTATCAGGGAAAAAAACAGGTTCGCCACGGCGTGCGCGAACTGTACGCATTCATTGATGTTGACGATGAAAAATCCCTGCGCATCCAGCTGTTCGGCGTTGACGAACAATTTTCACGTGAGCTGCACCAGCGCGCTGCGCAATTCTTTACCCGCCATCCGATTGAACACGATCTTTCAGCCGTCGGCAGCGCACTACTCCAACTTGGCGAATATATTGAAATTGCCCGACTCGCGCGGGAACTCAAGCCGAAAGATTTGATTGTGCGCGACGGCTCACTCGATGTTTTTTTTGAAGTGTTTTCTGACACGGTCGAGTTTCTCACCAAGCGCCAGATTTTTTTGTGCGGGCTTGCCAAGACAAATACCTTGCGCACCACCTCTGGCAGAAGTGTTTCGTTTGTGCTGGAAAAAAAGAGCAACATCGGGTCGTGGTATTACCCGATAACCAAACATCTCTTTTTTACAAAGCTTCATCCAAAAGCAAAGCATGTGTTCCGGTGTGATGTGGCGCTGCCGCATTATAGTATTTTTTCTGCGCTTTCTGCGCACGCCGCAGACCCAACTTTTTTAGGATATCCCTACGGATTAATTGAAGCAGACCGGATGGCGCGCGTGAGCATGGATGAATCTTCTTGTATGAGAAAAACAATGAAAATGAAACTCGGGAAAGACGCAGCGAATCTCGACGTGCTGCTCGGCACGTCTGCGGCGCATGGTATACTGGATAAGATGCGGTTTTAGAAGGGCTTTTTCGGAGTATATCATCCTAATGGGTGACTACCTATGTACCTGTTTTCATTTCAGGTGACTACATTTCGGTCGTTGTGTAGTCACCCAGCTAAGAACTCTTTTGAGCTTTTTTATCTCACGACTGGCGCAAACACGGGCGCTTCTTCATCGCCGGGGTCGTTGGTGAGGCGTATCTCTTGTCCTGTTTCTAAATCATGGCGGTATAAATCTTTGGTGCCGTTGCGGTCGGAGACGAAGACCATTGAGCGACCATCAGGAGAAATAGTTGGTTCACGGTCTTCGGATCCGAAAGTATTTGTAAGATTTATTTCTCTTTCACCATCTTTCAAAAAAATATCATAGTTAACATCCATTAATCGCATAAAAACATATCTTGTACTATCAGGTAACCAGCGTGGTACTATCTCATTTACTCCTGTGCCAACTTCTTGTCTTCTTTCTCCGGTCTGAAGATTCACTGAGTACACATTCCAGTTCCCATCAATAGCTGCACTTAACACTTTTGTCCCGTCAGGAGAAACTTCAATCTGCGCATTGTTGCCGTTTCCAGAAACTATTCTGGTTTCACTTCCATCTCTTTTGGTAACGCTCAGTCCGTTATTACCTTGATATACTAAGTATGAACTATCAGGTAACCATTTGACATGTCCATGTACAAATGTGTCTATCTGCCGTGTTTCTCGTGTTTCAAGATTGATCACTTTTAGTGTGTTTATGTTCTGAGATACATACGCTATGTGAGTTCCATCAGGAGAATATTCAACATCATATACCTGAGGTTCTTGCGGTATTGGTATCTGTTCCCTGTCTCTTGATTGTACAATGATCCGATGTATTTCATTTTCTGGTGGTCCTCTTCCTGAATCTGATATGAACGCTATCCATTGAGCATCAGGTGACCAACTGACTGGGACGGTATATTCAGGATACTCGTTGTTCCATTCGGATATATTTGGTGAATTTGTGAGATTTTGTTTATGTTGGCCATCTACATCTATCACACAAACATCTTTAGTTCCATTTGGGGTGCATATATATGCAATCAATAAGCCACACCATCCTGCATTATCACTTTCACCATCACAATCCTGATCAATACCATCTCCGCAGACTTCCATATGTGACGGAATAATCGGCGCATTGCAACGTGTCTCTAATCCACTCGGCGCACATTCTTTCACTCCGTTTGCTGTACATGCGCCAAGAAGTCCGTTGTTACACGCCGCTCCAACATCATACCCATTATTCGCAACACCGTTACAATCAGCATCAGTCCCATCGCACCGTTCTTGCCCCGGCAGCCCCGCTTCAGCATTGCACATTGTTCCAATCCCTTCCGGTGCGCATAGAGTTACTCCTGTTCGTGCGCATGCACCAAGGCCTTCAGTGCATCGTGCGCCGACATTATAATTATCATCGACAATGCCATTGCAGTCGTCATCGTTGCCATTGCATGATTCCGGTGCTGGCCCGCGGTAGCCGATGCAGTCACTCCATTGTCCGGCAAGGTCGCAGATTTGTACGCCTGTTCGGCATTCTCCAATGTTGCTGTCGCCGCATTCGCGGAGTGTCGCAATTATACATTCACATAATGGATCAATCGCGCCGTCGCAGTCGTCATCAATGACATTGCATTGTTCGGGCATTGCAGGGTTGATGTTCCGATTGTTATCGTTACAGTCTCCCGATTGGAGGGTATATCCATCGGGCATTTCACACGCTTGAAATGGTTGCGCAAGATCGCCAAATCCATCATGGTCAAAGTCGCGATAGAATGTTCTTAAAACGCCCTCGTCTATTTGGCGGCTGCAATTATCATCTTGCCCATTGCAAATTTCTGGTCGGGGAGTTATTTCGGGCTGGGTGAGAGCGTATTGTAATCTGCCTTCAAGATTCATGCAGGTTAACACGCCTTCACGGCAGTTGCCAACACCAGCAGTGCCTGCTGGACCGTTGTAAAACCTGCTGGTCATTCCTTCAGTGCACGGTGGCTGTACATCTGGTAATCGGCTACTATCCATTGCTTGATACGTTGCATCAACATTATGCATTTGTTCTGCATCGTGCGCGTCAACTCGTTGCGCTCCATCATAAACGTCAGATTGTTTCGTTGCGTCGTATGCTATCATTGCATCAACACTTTGTTCATACGCATCGTGTTGATATCCAACATCATGCGCTGGATATCCTGCGTCTTTTTTGTTGTTGCCAGTATCAGTCGAGCCATGAACGGCAGCGTCTCGTTGAAAAGAAGATGGTATATTTTTTGAATCTTCACATCCCATTATTCCAGCAGCAGTCAATCCCATTGCAAACATAACGCTTCTAAATAATCCCATGAGCGCTGGGGATGAGGAACATTATTTAAACCTTTGCGTGAGCAGCGCCATTCCACTGGACAGGCCAATCAGGACGTTGGGCTTTGGGTATTGGGCAACTTCCACTGGACAGGCCAAAAATGCCATAAACCTAATGCCTAAGGCCTAATGCCCAATCTCCCGGTACCACTGGACACTGGACAGGTGCGCGTGAGGTTTATATAGTACTTCGCCTCGAATCATAGACGTGGAGCAAAAAGACGTATTGGTGGTGTTTCAGGACAAGAGCATTAGGCGAGTCTGGCATAATGACGAATGGTATTTCTCAGTGGTTGATGTTGTTGAAGCACTTACCGAGAGTCCGAGTCCACGGCAGTATTGGGGTGTCTTAAAAGGAAGAGAAAACCAGTTGTTAACATTTTGTTTACAACTGAAATTACCCTCATCAGATGGTAAATCTTACGAAACTGACTGCTCCAGCACTAAAAACATGTTCCGAATCATCCAATCCATCCCCTCACCAAAGGCTGAACCATTCAAACAATGGCTTGCCAAAGTCGGCTATGAGCGTGTTCAAGAAATACAAAACCCCGAATTGGCGCAACAGCGCATGAAAGAATTGTACAAGGCAAAGGGATATTCTGATGAATGGATTGAGAAACGAGTGCGCGGCATCGCAGTTCGGCAGGAATTGACTGACGAATGGAAACAGCGGGGTGTTGATGAAGGAAAAGAATTTGCCATCTTGACCAACGAGATAAGCACGGCAACCTTTGGCAAGACTGTTGACGAATATAAAAACTTCAAGAATCTTAACAAAGAAAACCTGCGTGACCACATGAACGACTTAGAGCTTATTTTCACCATGTTGGGTGAAGCATCAACCACAAAAATAGCCAGCGGCAAAAATGCGCAGGGATTTCCAGAAAATAAGGATGCTGCACACAAAGGCGGCGCCATTGCAGGCGACGCGCGAAAAAAACTTGAAATTGAATCAGGCACCGCAGTCAGCACCGGAGAAAACTATCTTGCTGAACCTGAAAAACATACGAGAAAACGGTTACAGTAACCGTAGAACTATTTCCCCAGTTCCATTCCCACGGCAGTATCAATTTCCTCGACGCGGATGGCGCAGCCGCGGAGTTTCATGCCCCAGAGCATTCCTTGGAGAAGATGCTTTCTGGCTTGGGGAAAGCTCGTCACAAGTGAATCAAGAATGCCATGTTCGTACGCAACCAGCGCGAGCTCGGTTGAGCGAATGAAACGCAGGCCGCGCGTCATTTTTTTGAGTTCAGCAATATTATTTTTGTCAAACGAAATTCTGCGCTCAAGCTTGCGCTCGAGCAGCACGCCGAGTTGTGCTGCATCTTCAAACAGCATGCGCGTGGTGCGCTCGTCAATCACTATAGCATCCGCATTTCTGCTCATCGCAGCAGCCACCACTTCAATTTCTGCTGGGTGGCAGAGCTTGAGCCATGAGCCGTTTGCCCGCAGAGAATGGTTGGTCATCTCCAACAGTTTTCTTGTCTGCTGGCGAAAGTGCTTTTCTCCCAGTACCGTGAGCACGCCATCATCAATACATTTGAGAATTTGCAGCGCCTCGAATTTAAATCTCTTGATTTCAATCGGTTTATCAACAAGTTCAGCCTTCACTTTTTGGGTGATGAAAAACTCTCCGTGGAACTGTTTTTTTAATTCTCGGAGAATCCACAGGAGATTGTTAGTCGTCAAGCTGATGATGGGGCCGGTGTCGAATATAATCGCGCGTTCCATAGTCATGCCCCAAACAGGCTGCGGGCGAATTTCAGCCGCTGTTTCATTTCTTCTCTTCCCGTGTTGGTGTCAGACGCTGCTTCCGGAATGCCCGTTTTTCCGACGTAACTCATCAGGTCCCAGTGCGACACGCCGAGTGTTTCAGCGGCGCTGGCAAGAGAAATTCCATGTTCATACAGCCGGCTGCCCTTGACCGTTTGTGCATGATAGACAATACTTTTCAGGTAGCGCTTAATTTTCGGGTCTTTCTGGCCGAGCACGCCGCCCAGCCGCTGAAAAATCTGGCGAAATCCGGACTGATTGCCCTTGTTCAGGCAGTCCTGCGCCCGAAGAAATTGAGAAACAATTTCATCATCCAGTCCCTGGTCATAAAAATCGCGCGACACAATCTTGAACAGTGTGTACACCACCACGGCAACGGCTATGGCGTCCTCATCACCATAGATGCTGGCGCTGTGGGTTGTCTGGTTGCTGATGTCCCGCAGGTCAAAATACTTTTTGGCGCGGAACGCTTCGATGACTTTTTGGATGACTGCAAGAATGTCCTCTTTTACTTTATCGTTCATACACTCATTACTGTTTTTGATTTATAAATAGTTTGTGCTCAGGATACAACGGCTTCATACAACTCCAACCTATAAACTGCTGTTGCACAACATTTATAAAACAAAGCGTATGAACGATTTCGGGACGAGTGATACTGGGTGGCACGAAAAAAGAAGGACAAAAAGGAAAAAGAGCAGGCAGTGCCCGAAACAACTGAAGCGCCGGCAGAGCCGCTTCTGGGCGCACAGCCGGGCATGTTTGGTTTTCTCAAAGGATTCTTCAACCGGTTCCTCAACGACCTCTTCGGCGGCCAGCGGCAGGTAAAACTCGGACTCTACGGCCCGCCAAACGGCGGCAAAACAACCATCGCCAACAGAATTTGCACTGACTGGCTGGGCGAAGAAATGGGCAGTGTTTCTCCCATTCCCCACGAGACGCGGGAAATACAGTCCAAAGACAAAATTACCATCAAAAAAGGAAAAAAACAGCTCTCATTCAGCTTGGTTGACACGCCGGGCATTGCGACGAAAATCGATTATGAAGAATTTATCCGCAGCGGGCTCGCGCCGAGCGTCGCGAAAAAACGGGCAAAGGAAGCAACCAAAGGAGTTATCGATTCCATCAAGTGGCTCGACGACATGGACTGCGTTATCGTCGTGCTCGACGCCACCAAAGACCCGTATTCACAAGTGAACATCACCATCATCGGCAATCTTGCTGCACGAGATATTCCCGTGCTGCTCGTAGCAAACAAGATTGATTTGCGCAAGGCAGACGAGAAAAAAATATCAGCAGCGTTTCCCCAATACGACATTGTGCCCATGAGCGCGAAAAAGGGCACGAACATCGAAGGGCTGTATGAAGCGCTCTTCAAGCTCGCATCAAAGTAACACAACGTACCAACAAAACTAACAACGAAAAATCCATATTCAAAAAACTATTTAAAGAAATAGAGGTTAGACACACCAGAACAGAGTAAGAAAAGAGGTTTCATATGGCCTTAACGCTCCAATTCGTGCCACACAACCAGATTGAGAATCTGAGCTCGCTCGGCAGAATCAGGAAACTCCTTAACATTGCCAAGCAGGATCGTATTGTGCTCCTCGAAGGTCGGCTCACCAAGGAAGAGGAAGCCGAACTCATCAAGATAACCATGGAGGAAATCAATGCTGAATTCAAGGGCATTGAGCTGGCAATTATTTACCCCAACGAAAACCTTCCTGATGACCTGCTTCAGAAATTAAAGTACACATTCTTATGGGCGCTCATGGGCAATCGGCTCGGCCTTACGATCATCGGACCGGCAACCATAGTCAAGGAAATCAAGCGCGACCCAAACAAGATACAGCTCTTCACTCAGCTCGGCAAGCGAAAAGTAAAGAAACTCAAACTGCGCAGCGACCGACCAACTGCGCGAAAACAAAAGCGGAGAAGGTGATAAGCAATGCCGCACCAATGCGTCCGCTGCAACCAGTTTTATGAAGACGGTTCGAATGAAATAATCAAGGGCTGCTCATGCGGCGCGAAACTCTTCTTTTTCATCAAAAAAGAAAAAATGGAAAAACTGCGCGCGGTGCAGGAACAGTTTGTTGCACTGCCTGAAGCGGAAAAGAAACAAATTGAAAAAGACGTTTTTTCCGTCATGGGCGTTGAGGAAGAGGAGCAGGACGAGCCGGTTATTCTTGACATTGAATCCATCCGCGTGGTCAAGCCCGGAAAATTCGAGCTCGATCTCGTCAACCTCTTCAACAAGGAAAATCCCATCATCTTCAAGCTTGGGGAGGGCAAGTACATGATTGACCTGCCGGAAACCTTCCGCCGGCGGCGGACGTTATGACACTCGGTGCAGGAGACCCCGCGCCTGATTTTTCGCTGCGGGACAAAGATGGCATAAAACATTCTCTTGACAGCGCGCGCTATACTGTGCTGTACTTTTACCCCCACGACAACACACCTGGCTGCACCATTGAATCCCAGGAGTTTACCTCATTGCTCGAAGATTTCGGAATGTACGACACCCAAGTCATTGGCATTTCCGGCGGCGATGATGAGAGCAAAAAAACATTTTGCGACAAGCATCATTTAAGCGTGGTATTGTTGTCTGACCCTGATTTTATTGTTGCGAAACAATACAGCGTGTACGGAACCCGCATGACGCAGCATGGACCCGTGACGGGGATAAAAAGAACGACATTCATTATTGACCATAACCGAGAAATTCTTCGTGTGTATGAAGACGTCAAGCCCGAAGGGCACGCCGCAGAAGTGCTCGAGCTGATTGCGGGGATGGGATGATGAAACTGAACATCACAAATTGGCCGTGGTGGGTGAAAGGGGAGGAATAAAGAAAAATAAAAAAATAAATTAAAAATAATTTTAATGGTTTTTAAGCCAGATAAGGTGTATGAACACTCCGAGTCCCAAAATCACCCAAGCACCCTGCATCCCAGCTAACACTCCTAGTGCGCCGATCAAGCAAAGTATACTCGCCGGATTCTTCGCAACAATTAAAATTTTGTTTAGGTCCATGCAAACATTTCCTCCTTTACATTTTTAATTTTTTGGAGAAATCAGAAAACGCGCCAAAAGAGGACTGCATTTCTGATTCATCCTCTTTTAACAAAGACACCATTCATAGACGTGTATAAAAATGTTGTGGTGGAAACTATAGTTTTGAGTAAACACGTTTTAGGATTCGCGAGTAACAAAAACAAGAAAAAAATAATCAGTTCAACTGTCTTTTTATCATCTTGTTTTAACGAATTCACCAAAAAAAGTATAAAGAGTAATTAATTTTCTAACGCCCATGACACCCCAATTCGCCTTCATCAAAACCTTCGGCGACTACCCCTTGATTCGCGTACTTGATTTCTTGATATATTCGCGCGACTTTGATTACCCGCTCACGGAAATTGCGAAAAATGCTGGTGTCAATTTTCAAACCCTAAAAAAAATATGGCCGCAACTTGAGGAAAATAAGATAATCATTAAAACACGAACACTTGCCGGCGCAACCTTGTACAAAATAAACATGGCCAACCCGGTTGTTAAGAAAATAATTGAGCTGAACAATTTTCTCTGCTGGAAACAGGTTGAAGAACAGAAAGAAGATGAACCACTACTGGAACCGGCGATTGTGTGATTATTTCCTCGTCACAATCTCGACCACATCGCGGTGTTTCAGCGGGTGGTCCTTGCCCACGGGCATTTTCTTCTTCACGTCCATTGCCTTGACAAACTGATTGCCGAGATCGGTATGAATTTTGAAGGCAAAATCAAGGGCGGTTGATCCGGACTTGAGCAGAAAACAGTCCGGCAGTACGTTTCCTTTTGAGTCTTCCAATTTTGTTATCCCCCCAGGGAAAATCGCGATGTATTTTAGCAATTGGAATACTGAAAAATCAACCACGTCCTGCACGCCGGTGCTTCCATACACTCCGAGAATTTTTTCTTGGATAAACACAAGGGCTTTTTTTTGTTTGTCTGACAGCTTTGATTCATCTTTGACGGCAAACGTTGCAGCGCCGGGGAGATAGTCAATGAGCCCGACCCGCGCGGCTTCCCGCAGTGCCAGTTCGCTTTCTGCGCTGCATGGAATAATTTTGTAATTGGGAAATTCATTGACCGCACGGTCGAAGTTTTCCTTTGCACCCGGGACATCAATTTTGTTGGCAGCGATAATCATCGGCTTGGTTCGTTTGCGCAGCTCAGTTGCAATCTCTTTGAGCTGCGCTTCGGTCCATTCGATAATCAAATTCGGCAACTTCAATTTTTTAATGACGTCTTCGGCCATTTTTTCGTTCACGCCAAGGCCGGAGAGCTGGGTACCGATGGCACGATGCACTTCCTGCTTTTCCTGTTGGACAGTGCGTGCGAACCGTTCCCATCCTTTTTCAAGAATGCTGTAATACCACAAGTCAATCTCCAACTCAAGGAAGCGGATGTCATTCAGCGGATCGTAACTGCCTGCCTCGACAGGTTCGCCGTAGGCGTTCACGCTGCCAGAAATATCAACGACGTGGATGAGGACGTCTGCTTGCCGTAGGTCGTCAAGAAACTGATTTCCTTTTCCTTTTCCAAGGTGTGCATCCGGCACCAGCCCAGCAACATCAATCACCTGCACCGGCACATAGCGCGTGCCTTTGGCGCAAAATCCCATTCTTGGGTTGCACTGCTTGCCAAACTCTTTATCGACGCATTCTACCCGCACATGGCCAATGCCTGAATTTGGCTTGATGGTGGTAAACGGATAATTCGCAATTTCTGCGGCGGCCAGCGTTGCCGCTCGGAAGAAGGTTGATTTTCCCGCGCTTGGTTTTCCGACGAGTCCGATGAGCATAGAAGAAACGGGCAAAGAAGAGGGTATTTAATGGTTGTGGTTTTTAAGGAGTTGAAGAATACCCCTGAATAGGAGCTGGCACTGGCTGAGTTTCTGGCGTAAGCCGTTCTTTAAGTTTGCCTATTGTTTCTCGTGCAGAATCATACGCACGTTTCCATGCAGGGGCTCGGCCAAGAATTTTTGGATCAGCGTCTTTTATATAAAATGAGGATGCAGGGCCGACGAAAAAGAGTGTCAATCCAAGATACATAAGCGAATCACCAAGATTTATATCATGGTGAGAAATTCGAGTCATAAACTCATATACGCACTCTCCTGCAAAGGCCAATCCTGGAAGTCGAAAAAGACGATGTAATTGTCTCTCACCAAAGTCTCTGCGGGGTAGTGCGATTGCATCACTAATCTCTCTGGCTCGAATTTGTTTTTCTGAAAACATTTCCACAGCCGAATCCACAAGGTCATATCCCCCTGCGACACTATACAATAAAAAGAAGGTGCGCAAAGCTATATCACCTGTACTCGGCGTTGAATCTATGTTGTACAGTTCTCGCCACGGATTATCCACAAGACCATAGTTCAGGAATAATCCGCTCCCTGCCATCAGCGCCAGCGAATATCTGCTGTGCCCTTTTTCTTCCCACTTGAGTGTAAGTTTAGTGTACTGGCGAAGTACCTGTTCATCAGCCCATTTGAATGGTGCAAGGAGTGATTCGAGTGACATACCCTAAAAGAAAAAACAGCATTATTTAAACTTTCTGGAGAATGAGAGTATTCCATTCTTCCACAGCCATGCCAGCCAGAGCGTGCCCAGGCCCATTTCAAAGACGGAGAGTTTCAGCTGTGCGAGAATTGTTTCTCTGCTACCGGCAAATAAGCCGCCGATGCTGAATGGCTTCATGCCAAAAAACCACACGCCAACTTGGCTGGGCCAGAACAGCGGAAGGCCTGGTGCGCCAAATGCCATGTCAAGCACGAGATGGGTAAATACTCCAGCAGAAAGCGCGAGCCCTGCGCCAATGAGTGTTTTCATGGTGAAAAATTGTTTCGAAAACAACGCCATGAGATTGCCGAAGGCAATGACTGCAACAAAACAGAAGGCAAGAAACAACAAGCTGTGGGTGAACTGGCGGTGGAGATTTGAGTGAAACAGCCAGCCAACCACCAAATCAGCATCCGGCAGCAATGAGCCGAACAAGAGAATGGCCCACTCGGTGTGGCTGAAGGAACGTTTGGTGCTCCATTCAAGAAACCGCCCAAACACCCATCCACCAACAAGATGGCCAAATGCAAAGCTCATACGCATCGGTCACGCGCCCATATATTTAAGCATTTGTAAACTGAAGTCCATAAACTTTTTAAACCCAGTGATATTTAAATAAACCATGCCCGTGCGCGTTGATTGCCTCAAAACATCAGTAAAATACGTCGGTATCTTCGACCTCAAAGATTTCTACCGCGCGTTTATGGACATCCTCCGCGACAAGGGCTACATGAAGCGTGACAATTTTTATTTCTGCGAAAAGCTCTACTTTGAAAAACACAGCCAAAACCCGCAGGAAGGCGATTCCGGCTGGATATGGTGGCGAACCTACAAGCTGCAGGAAGGCACGAAGTACATCATGCAATGCATGGACATTGACATCCACACTCGGTTCATCAAGCGCATTGAAATGATGGAAGCCGGACGAAAAATCAAGCCGTGGAAAGGCGAAGTTGAAATTAATTTCGACGCCTACCTCAACCTTGACCCGGAAGACAAGTGGAAAAACCATCCTATCCTCTCGCACGTGCACAAGCTGTACTACAACCGTATCTTCGGCAAGCGCAAGGACGCGTGGAAAGTATCTACCCGCAATGACTGTTACTGGATTCAGCGATTCGTGAAAGACTTCTTCGAGCTGCACCAGTTCGCGCCCTCGCCGGAACTCTTCTACCGGCCGTACGGCTACAAGCTCACGGGCTACGCCGAGAAGCTGCCGGGCGAGACGTAAACGCTATGCACCTGTTTTGCGAGTCTATTTATGCATCAACCAAAGACGGGAACAGCAAGGGACGAATTGTTAAGGAACAGTTTCGATGCTGTGGCACGTTCATTCATTCTGTCAGAGGCGAAAACGTGGCGCCACGTTTTCGCCGCGCGGGAAAATCAGAATGTGCGGACAGAATCCGTATCTTGCCAGTTTCTTGCCTGTTGCGCATAATCCGTTTCGTAATGGCTGAATCAGTACACTCCCTTTTAAACTACACTTCTCAAACTCCAAACCACCTAATCAACAAAAACCTTTATATATCGTCTAAGAAAAACACATTCATGCGCCCCCGTAGCATAGTAGCCATTGCGCCTGACTTGTAATCAGGAGGTCGCGAGTGCAACTCTCACCGGGGGCTTAATCAGTCAGAGGTCGGGGGGCTGGAGCACTTCGACACGTCGTCAGTTTGGTGAGCTCCGAGCAACGCGAGGAGCTTGCCCATCGTTGTGCAAGCTTTTTTTGCCGCAGCAAAAAAAGATTGTTGGGGTCAAGCTTTTTGCGAAGCAAAAAGGTTGCGCGATTGCAACTCTCGCCGGGGGCTTATGTAAAAAGTATGTTGTAGATAATAAGCAGCGACCTACGTATGATTAAAACGTGAGGCATACACTTGTGAAAGACCCATTAAGTTACATCCTGCTTAAACTCCTGGGATTACTGGGATTAAAAGACACTAACAGAAATCGCAGCAGGTTATTTACTTTTCTTTATAATTTTATACCTGCGTTTGTTTTTGCTCCTTATCTGTTCTATGTGGGGTTAAAAAATTCAATTTCCGGACTCGTCGTGATTTCGATTCTACTATTTGCAGTAGATGGTATGCATCTCATAATGAACCTGGTTGATAGTAAGAACTAACCCTATTTTCTCCTTCCAAATCCCCGTACTACTTCATACCCAACAACCAGCACTAACACAATAACCCATCCGATTAGCCACGGTTTCCAGTTGTGTTTTTTGAGAATCTTTTTTGCAAGAGGAGGCGCTTCAGAAATCGTGGGCGGTGTTACGGTAAAATTTTTCCCTGATTCAACATTCGGCTCTTCTTTTTTAGTCAGTGTCGGTTCTTCCTCAACCGTTACATCATTCGTCGTGTCCACATAGCCCCAGTCAAGCGTGACTGAATCTTTGGTCAGTTTTATTACGTGTAGCCACGCAAGGCGGCGGTTGGTAAAATCATGTATTTCATCCTTGCGGTCGAGCACAACACAATACGAACGGCCGAGGGTTGGTGCGATGCCTGCTTGGTAAAAATACTCCTTTGAAATGCAGTCTTCAACCTGCCCGGTGCTTTTTAACAGGTTGATTTCCGTGAAATGAATGTGGTTTTTGCGGTCGGTCAATGCGCCCAGCGGGTTGCCGCGGGTTATTTTCATGCCGCGTTCAGACGTTTGCTTATACTCATGGTACATAATGTCGACGTCGGTCGGCGTGTCATTTTTTTCAGGAATAACATTCAATTGGGAAAAGTTGAACCCTTCGCCGACGTGGAGAGTGATGGTGCCGCGAGTGATGTTCAGCGCGCTAACGCTGGCAGCGCAGAGAACGAGCATCAGTACCAGGAGCATTGCTTTTTGCATACCCCTCACTAACACAGTCCGGTTTTTAAATTTTCCCCAAAACCATCTTTATCAGCAAACATCAACAAACTTTAAAAATGAGCGTCAAATCCTCACCTCTATGGACAAGAATGACAAAAAAATAGACATCAAAGCTTCGTATGCTGCTTTGGCAAAGAAATACCGGCTTCCTTCGTATGAAGCAGTCAATCAAGACTTTGAAATTGAAGCCATTGAAGAAACCGACTTTCTGCTCAAAAACATCCGCAACCGCATTGGCGAAAAGATGGAGTTCTGCATTAAGCTTCTGACCAGCATTCTCCAGCCGGAACAAAACATTACTGACCTGCATGAATGCAAAATGTTCAGCGACGAGCAGAAGAAAAAAATTTATTCGCTCTACAAAAACCTGATGGTTTACCT